>JBGSKZ010000372.1:0-4878 GCA_041741035.1 Treponematales bacterium | reverse complement strand
CGGGCGCACTCGCCGAGCGGCTGGTCCCTCCCCCGTCGGAACTCGGCCCGCTTATCGCCGATCTCTTGGTAGCGCCGCTTTGGCTCATAACGGGCGTCATGCTCTGGCGGCGGCGGGCCTTCGGCTATGCCGCAGGCCCCGCGGTGCTTTTCCAGGCTAGCATGCTCTTCGCCGGCCTGCTGGCCTTCTTCGCCCTGCAGCCATTCATAGCCGGCGTGCCCTTCCCGGCGCAGGATTTTCTGGTAATCCTGGCCATGGGCATGATCTGCTTCATCCCCTTCGGACATTTTTTGCGCGGCATGACGAAATCGCGCGAGACTATATCCGGCTCCAAATAGCCGAAGCTATAGCAATAAGCATCGAGGAACTAGTAAGGGCTACATAGGATTCAAGGGAGGTCCCGCCATGGCTAACGGCGTCGAGCTTATACGGGTGAATGCGGAAAACTTGGATGAGCGCGGGTTTTTCTGCTACATGAGCAAACGCAAAGCGCCAGGCTATACCCAGAAGCGCGATTGGCTTAAAGATCGCTTCGCCGAAGGCATGAAGCTTACTATGGCGCATGAAACCGGCGGGCGCACGGTCGGCTTTATCGAATACCTGCCGGGCGAATACGCCTGGCGCGCGCTTCATGCGCCGGGCTACCTGGTCATACATTGCCTGTGGGTAGTAGGCAAGGGCAAGGGGAAGGGCTATGGCTCGCTGCTCCTGCAAAGCTGCCTGGACGACGCGCGGGCTGGGAACTATAACGGCGTGGTTATGCTGGCCAGCGACGGCGTGTGGCTGGCCAAGAAGGAGCTGTTCTTGAAGCATGGCTTTGAGGACATTGCGCAAGCCGCCCCGTCGTTCCATCTGCTGGTCAAGCGTTTCGGCAAGGCTCCGTTGCCCAGCTTTCCGATCGACTGGGAGTCCCGGGCAGCCCGTTTCGGCGCGGGCCTTACCGTTATCCGCACGCCCCAATGCCCCTACATCGAGGACGCCGCTAAGCTTGCCCTGGATTGGGCGGCGACCAAAGGCATTCCCTCGCGCGTGACGGCCTTTCAGTCGGCCAAGGACCTACAGGAACGGTCGCCCAGCCCCTACGGCGTATTCGGCATAGTGCTGGACGGTAGGCTGCTCTCGTATCACTATCTCTTGCCCAAGGATTTCGAGCAGCGCTTAGCTCGATGAAACATGAGCCGGATAAATCGGAGCTAAGGCTATGCGTATTCTTGCTTTGGTAGGCAGCTTTCGGAAGCAGGGCAACACCGCCCGCATCGTGCGGATGATCGAGGAGAGCGCTCAAGCCTTGGCGGCACGTCAAGGCCTGCCGCTCGAATTTGAGACGCTCTTTCTTGGAGACCTTGATATAGGATACTGCCGCGGCTGCCGGGCCTGCTTCGACCGCGGCGAGGACGCCTGTCCCCTTAAGGACGGCGTGGCGCAGGCCCGCGCCCGTATCGACGCTTCCGACGCGCTACTGTTAGCGAGCCCGGTATACGTGGACGACGTGAGCGGGCTCGTAAAGAACCTGATGGATAGGCTGGCTTATCTCTGCCACCGCCCGGCGCTGGGCGGCAAATATGCCTATACGCTGGCGACGGTAGGCGGCGGGGCTAGCGGCCACTCGCTGCGCACGAGCTATGTGGCGCTCCTTACCTGGGGCTGCCATATGCTAGGCCGGACGGGGTTTAAGATGGGGGCGCTATCCCCGGAGGCCGAGCTGCAGAAGTTTCGGCCGATGGCCGGCAAGATCGCGGCCATCCTGTTGTCCGCGCTCGCCCGCGGGCGCAATGAGAATCCCACGTTCATCTCGCTGATGGCATTCAAGATCCAGCAATTGGCCTGGCGACACGAGTCGGCGGATTCATATGATTATGCATACTGGCGGGAACAAGGCTGGCTCGACGCCGGCCGCAGCTATTACGTGGCGCATCGAGCCAAGCCGCTCAAGGTGGCGCTGGCGCGGCTAGCCGGGGCGCTCATGTACCGCTTCGTGGCCTAGGCTTAGGCCTCGATGTCGCGGCCGGCTATCGTGAGCGTCGAGGGGCCATCGGCCACGGCATACACGGTATCGATGGACAGCGCCGATACGAGCTCGGCAAGCCCCGCGCCTACCGACACGCCGACCCGCGCGACTAGCGGAGCTCCCCGGTAGGAAGGATTCCCTTTGGATACTTCGACCAGCGCTTTAACGCCGGGCCTGCAGAGCCAGACTTGCTTGAAGCGCTTCATCGTACGGAGGCTCTGCGGATGAAGGAACCACCCGGTTCCGGACATCGACTCGGTGAAGGCGGTCAAATCGTCGACGCAGATGGCGAGGTGGTGAAGCCCCTCCCCCCTCTTCCGCAAGGCCCGCTCGTAAGGCCCCGGCCCTATGGGCTGCATAAGCAAAAGACGCGCGGGCGTATCATCGTCGCCCAGGTAGAGTTCCCTCGTGCCCTCCGCGGGGAACTCCTCTATCGCCGACGGGTCGGCGGGTAGGCCCAGGCGTTTCAGCGTCTCCTCGATGGAAGCAACCAGCAGCGCCACATGATCCAGCTCAAAGCGACTCATACTTTCTCCTTGCCGAGCGTACACATTGAACGCCGCGCGGAAGCGCCACCGCTTGGTTCCCGCTATACTATAACAGCTTCGTGATTTCTCATAGCGCTATGCTATAGTATGTTTTTCATCGCAAGGAGCCCGCTATGAAACCACGCCGCTCAGCGCTCGCCATACTGTCTGCGCTCATTTCCATATCGTGCGCCGGTACCGGCGCCTATGTCAGGATAGAGCCAGCCAGGGCGCCTGAAGATGTCCTGGCGGAGTTTACCGCTGTAAAAGGCGGATCCATGCCGGGTATCGCCGTGTCGGTCATCCGCGACGGCGAGCGGGCCTACCGCGGCGCGGCGGGACTGCGCAAAGCGGGCGACGCGAACCCGGTGCTGGAGTCGGACGCCTTCCACATCGGGTCGGATACTAAGGCGATGACCGCGCTGCTAGGCGGCATCCTCGTAGACCGAGGGTTCATACGCTGGGATACGACGGTGGGCGAGGCCTTCGGGAGCGGGTACCCGATGAACGAGGCATACCGCGGGGTAACGTTAGCGCAGCTTTTATCCCATAGCGCCGGGCTGCCGGCAAGCCTTCCCAACTCAGTCTGGATGGGCTTTTTCCCCTATGACTCTCCCGCCGGCGCGGATCGCGCGCGCATGGCCGCCGAGTCCCTGTCCCGGCCGCCCGCCAGTACTCCCGGCTCGGGTTTTCTATACTCTAACCTCGGCTATGTCGTCGCGGGCCGCATGCTCGAGCTGGCCGCGGGGAAGAGCTGGGAAGGCCTGATGGCCGAGGAGCTCTTCGGGCCCCTCGGCATGGAAGGCGCCGGATTCGGTCCCCCGGCGAAGGCCGCGGCCGCCCCATGGGGGCATGCTCCGAAGCCAGTAGATCCCGCGGGTCCGTACGCGGACAATCCCTCGGCGCTCGGCCCGGCGGGCACCGTCCATGCCAGTCTCGCCGACCTCGAGCGCTACGCTTCGCTCTACCTGGAGCGCGGCCTAGCGCCGTCGGGGCGCCGTATGGTTAGCGAGGCTGCCCTTGAGGAAATCATGAAACCGAGATTGGCCGGCTACGCCCTTGGATGGGGCGTGATGAAAGACGCTGCGGGCCGTCGCGTGCTCGTCCATGACGGCTCCAACACGATGTTCTATTGCTCGATCGCGATATGGCCGGACGACGGCGACGCCGTCATCGTGCTCTCGAATCGGGGCGACGGCAAGGCCGGCCCCAGCGCTAACGCCCTGGTATCGTATCTGGCCGAACGCTTCCTGGGGGCGGTAGAGTAAGTGGCTTATCCAAAAAGCACCCTGATCGTATCGTCCTTGCAGAGGCCAATGCTATAAGCCAACATTCTTTTCCTTTGGCTATCGCTTCGAAGCTCCGCATCTTCCTCGATGGTTTCGAAGCCCTTCTTCTTCCAAGTCAGGAGCTTGCCGGATTTTTTTCTGCTCTCCGATGCGTCTTCTAGGAATAAAGGAGCCATGATTTCGCCGCATCGCTCTATGGATATGAATAAGCCGAAGGCCTTCATTATCGTCGCCATGACTCTCATGGATTTTGGGATAAGCTTGATCTGATTCGTCCATACTGTTTCATGAATTGCGAACCCGACAAACGATACTCCGTTCGGTTTATCTTTAAACATTTCGTGCAAGGTAATCAAAAGCATACGTTTGGCCGCCATGGCTTGCTGAACCGCGTCTACATAGCGCCAATGCCGCGTCATTTGTATATCGTCCCAATAGATTTTCCCTCCGGGGGTGGCATTGTATATTACCCGCCCGCCCCTCGTCGATTTTTCTAATAGGCCCAACAATTGCGCTACTAGGTAAAACTGGGAAAGATAGTTAACCTGAAAGTGCGCATCCATGCCGTCGGCGGTTTCAATTCTTTGAGAAGCATAGCCTATGCCCGCATTGACAAAAATTGCGTCGAGATACTCGTGGCGCTCTTTGATATTGCGCGCGGCCTTTCTTACCAATTCCATATCGGCAAGGTCGCACACTACGATGGAAAGCCGGGCGCAATCGCTTGCCGTTTTTATTTCATCGAGGGTCTCTAAGCCAAGCTTTTCCGATCTGCATAGTATTATTAGCTCGTTATCTGAATCAGTCCGTGCCGCAAGAACCTGAGCAAGACCCTTGCCCATGCCATGGGTTCCCCCCGTTATCAATACTTTCATTCATTGCCTCCACGCGATCCTGGCCGTAGCGGAGAGGGCTTCAAGCCTTTCACGATAAGCCAGCCCGCAAGAAAGACTTCATTCAATACTATTGGCAGGAAAAACAGCATGCCGAAGGAGAGCGGATGGCCGGCGTGTTCGAATATATTAGCGGCCAGGAGAAGCGCGAGGGCTACAAG
>JBGSKZ010000371.1:0-9392 GCA_041741035.1 Treponematales bacterium | reverse complement strand
CCGTGGGTAGACGCTCACGAAACCTTCGGCTTCCAGGCGCATAACCGCGTCGCGCAGGGGCGTCTTGCTCATTTTAAGTTCGCGCGCTAAAGCAGCCAGATCCAGGAAGCTGCCCGGCTGGATTTGGCCCCGGTCGAGGCGTTCTTTTAGGAGGCTGTATACTTCCCCGGCCAGGGGCGAGCCCGCGGCCGTCAGCGTATGTGCCATAATTTAAGTATATCACTGATATATCAGTGACGCAATCGATTTCCGGCCTCGCCTGGCGCGGGCTTAGGCTCCGCGTCATTCTCTTCCTCGAGCTCGCGGCCGTTCCAATGCCCTGCGGCTCTTGAACCAGCGCAGTGCCGCCTTATGAGCCGCAATGCCGTAATCAAGGGTGCCGGCCTGGTAGCCCAGCAGCTCGGCATATGCGGCAGGCACCGTAAGACGGGAGAGTTCGTCTTTGTATGCCTTAAGCCCGTCCAAAACGCGGCTGACGTCGCTTATGATACGGTCCAGGACGGCCGTTCGTTCCCCGATATTCGGTACGAGCCCTAGGAAAAAGTAGCGGGCAAGTGCAGTCTCTTCAAGCTTGCTTTCAGGCAGGGGCTCATGCAGCATTTCCATGAATCTGGCTCTGCCTTCCGCGCGGATGCGGTAAATCTTGGCTCGGCGGCCGTCGGGTTCTTGGCTGGCCAGCTCAATGTAACCCGCCGCGAGGAGCTTTTTTACCGCTGACTGCAGGGCGCCGAGGCTGGCCCTATAGAAGAGGCTGAGAGAACGCTCGAAAGCCGCGTTGAGCTGATACAGGCTAAGTGGGTTTATGAAGAGGAGCCCGAGAACGCAAAAGTCCATAGCCGACCTTCCTTGACCGCGATATTGATCCGATATTACTATTAGTAATATCGGAGGATTCATGAGCCTAACCACTATCATGTTGATTATCGTGCTTTTTGCCGCCTTTGTCATAGCCTTTGCAGTCGTATCGGCTATTGCGAGGCAAGCGAGGCCGCTTACGGTACAGGAAGCCAGGGAGGCCCTGCGCCTCAGCACTGAGAGGCTCCGCAGTAAGCCGGGACTCGCGGGGGCTGGCTTAAGCGTGCTGCATCCGGCATCGGGGCTCCGGGAGGCCTTCGGCGCGGACGCCGATCCGGAACGGCGCATGTTCCATGCGGCGAGCGTGGGCAAGCTCTTTACGGCTACCCTGATTGCCCGGCTTATCGAAGAGGGTCGCCTATCCTGGGAGAGCAGCGTGGCCGAGCTTTTACCGCCTGAGGAACTCCGCGGCCTCTTTGAGTGGGATGGCGAGGACCGTAGCGGAGAGGTGACGGTAGCCATGCTCCTATCCCATACTTCGGGGGTAGCCGACTACTTCGATGACCCGGGCAGTTCCAGGAAAAGCGTAAGCTCGCTTTTGGCGGAGGACCCGGATCGGCTCTGGTCGGTGAGCCAGTTGCTTGACTTCAGCAGGATCGAACAGCGCCCCGTAGGGCCGCCCGGAGCACGTTTCCATTATAGCGATACCGGCTACCTGCTCTTGGGGCGTATTATCGAAGTCCTCCGGGGGCTGCCCTTCCACCTTGCGCTGAGAAAGGGCGTATTCGAGCCGGCGGGCATGCGGGACGCTTATATGCCGCTTCGGGAACCCGCGCCTCTCGGAGCGCCTCCGCTCCGGCCGGCCTATCTGCGGGGCGTCGACCTGGCCGGGGCCAACGCCCTGAGCGCGGACTGGTCCGGAGGAGGCGTGGCGCTCTCGGCCGCCGATCTGCTCGCGTTCTGCGAGGCGCTGAACTCTGGTCGGCTTATACGGCCGGAAACGCTCGAGCTCATGGCTGAGTTCCGCTGGCGCTTCAGGCAGGGCGTCGGCTACGGCTACGGCATTATGGAGCTGCGCTTCGGGGAGTTCTTCCCCCTCCTAAAATCTTGGCCCCGCATGCGCGGCCATATGGGCGTGCTCGGCATTCAATGCTTCTGGGATCCGGCGGATGGCACGGTTATCGTCGTATCGCTATCCAACGATCGCGCCATGGCCGAATCGGTAAAGCTCCTGATAACGGCCCTGGGTATACTGAGAAGGATTCGGATATAAGGTTGCGGTCGGCTATGCGGCCGGGCCGGGCTCGCGCTTGGCAAAGCGCGGCCACTTCTATGGTTTTGGCGAACAAGTGCAGCCCCTGCGCGAACGCGAGGCCTGTCCTTAGCCCCCGGCCGAAAGCTTCTCTAGGTATGCGGCGACCTCCGCCGCGTCCGGAGGGCAGCCGTTAAGGGCGTCTGCCTTGCCCGACGCGCAGAGGCCGCAGCCGATGCCGTCGTGGCTTTGTCCCATAAAGTCCCTGCCTATCGCTATGCGTTTCTCGTGTTTGGAAGAGAGGAACGCATCCAAGCGCCCCAGGAGGCCTCGCTCGTCAAGCCGGGCCAGGCCGTGGATAAGCGCGGCGTAGCAGGCGGAGCAGGCAGAGCGCTCGTCGATACGGGCGGCGAGAGCCCTGACCCGCCCCGAGCGCGGCGGAATGGCCGGAGCTGATTTTCTATCGCCTAGTTCGGTGATCTTCGCCCTCGAAAGATTCGCCGATCCGACGCCGTAGTCCTCAGCGAGCCCAATGTAGGGAACGTCCTCGATGTCGTGACCCAAAAGGCGGCAGGCGAAGGCATCCATGAGAACGGGATCCAGCGCGGCGACCAGGCGGTTCATCTGAACGGGATTGCCGCCTTCCTCAAAATCCAGGTCTCCGCATATGCCATCCGCCAAGATGAAGCCGGGCTTGAGCACGCGGTTGAGGCGGGCGATCGGTTCGTGGAGTCCCAGGGAATGGAATCGGCTTTTTTCCTCGTCGCTTAGGCAACCCTTGAGATTCTTGAGGGCGCAGGTAACGACGGTTTGGCAATGCCCTTTAATGACCGGCAGGTTAATCATAAAATCGGCCGCCATGGCTTGGTCGCAGACGGCTATCATGAGAGCCCCGCCCGCGTCGTAGCGCTTCCAGCCGTCCTTCTGCAAGTCGACGAGCGGCACCTTGATCCGTTCTGCCAGTTCGCGGTAGCCGGCCGCGGCGAAAGCCCGGGAGGTATGATCGCCGACCCAGGAGCCTTCCATGACGACGAAGCGCTTAAAGCCCCTGCGGCGCAGGTATTCGACGCTGCCTTCAATGATTTCCGGGTGCGTGACCGCGCCCGAGGACGCGTCTTTTGATACGACGAGATTCGGTTTCAGGGCTATAAGAGCGTCCCGGCTTGGAATGAGCTCTTCTATCCTTGCCGCCGCGAGCGCTTCGCGCGCCATGGCCGCCGGATCTTTCCCGTGCACGACGATGAGTTCGTTTCTCTGCATAGGCGCAGTCTAATGTGAACGCGTCGAGCTTGTCAGCGTGTTCTATCGGAGGAGAGGGACAATTTTAGCCTTTCAAGCATCCGCTAACAAAACACGCTCGCGGCGCTCAGCATGTCTCGCAGCAAAAACCGATTGACAGCCTTTGCCGATATGGTATGCTTTATGCGTTAACGATAACGCAAATAGCTTTATAGGCGAGCAGCATAAGCCCAAGTACCTGGAGGTCATAGCGATATGGAGGAATATAGCGCAAGCGAGCTCATCGCATCGGGAAAAGCGGTTGTGGGTATGGAGCTGGGGTCGACCCGTATAAAAGCCGTCCTGGTCGGGCCGGATTCCCGCCCCTTGGCCGCAGGTAGCTTCGCCTGGGAAAACAGCCTTGTGGACGGTTTCTGGACCTACTCCCTGGACGAAGTGTGGGAAGGCGTAGCCGCCTGCTATGCCGGCATGAAAGAGGATGTTTACAAGAACTATCGCGTTGAGCTCGACTCCTTCGCCATAGGCGGCTTCAGCGCCATGATGCACGGCTATCTCGTATTCGACGCCGCCGGAAAGCTCCTTACGCCCTTTAGGACCTGGCGCAATAATAGGACCGAAGCCGCCGCCCGTGAACTCACCCGCATCCTGTCTTATCCCATTCCCCAGCGCTGGAGCATAGCCCATCTGTATCAGGCCATGCTCGACCGCGAAAGCCACGTGCGCGACATAAGCTACATGACGACCTTGTCAGGCTATGTGCATTGGAAGCTAAGCGGCGAGAAAACGCTGGGCATAGGGGACGCTTCGGGAATGTTCCCCATCGATACGGCCGCCCTTGATTTCGACGGCGGAAGGATGGCTATTTTTGACGCTCGGGCCGGCTCCGCCGGCTATGACCTTAGGCTCAGGGACCTTTTGCCCTCCGTGCTTCCCGCGGGGAGGCCTGCAGGCAGCCTAAGCGCTGAAGGCGCACGGCTGCTTGATCCCTCCGGCGGCCTAAAAAGCGGCATAGCGCTCTGCCCCCCCGAGGGCGATGCAGGTACGGGCATGGTGGCTACCAATAGCGTACGGCCGCGCACGGGAAACGTGTCGGCCGGAACGTCGGTATTCGCCATGCTTGTCCTGGATAAGGAGCCCGCCGGCGTACATGAGGAGATAGATCTCGTTACCACGCCTGACGGCAAGCTCGTCGGCATGGCCCATTCCAACAACTGCAGTTCGGATTTGGATGCCTGGATATCGCTCCTCGGGCAGGCGGCCAAGGCCTTAGGCGCCGAGGCTACTCTCACCGAGCTTTATGAGACGCTCCTTCCCCTGGCCCTTGATGCCGACCCCGACTGCGGCGGCATGCTCAGCTATGGCTACGTATCGGGCGAGCACCTTACCGGGTTCTCAGAGGGCCGGCCCCTGTTCGTACGGCGCCCCGACGCCCCGCTTACCCTGGGCAACTTTATCCGGACGCAGCTGTTCTCCTCCCTGTGCGCGCTCAGGACCGGGCTCGACGTTTTGACCAAGGGAGAAGGAATAAAGGTGGACGAGATCCGCGGACACGGCGGTTTCTTTAAGACCACGGGAGTCGGGCAGCGCATCATGGCCTCCGCTACCAACGCCCCGGTGAGCCTTATCGCCTCGGCGGGGGAGGGCGGCGCTTGGGGCATGGCCCTGCTGGCGGCCTTCGCCCAGCGGGCGGACAAGCGGCTAAGCCTGCCGGATTTCCTTGACCTCGCCCTAGCCGGAAGCATAGGGGTGGCGCTGAGGCCCGAAGCCTCCGACGTCGCCGGGTTTGACGTTTTTTTCGCCCGTTATCATGCAGGCCTTGCTATCGAGCGGGCGGCGGTCGATGTCCTTCGCTAGGAGCGCCCGGTGACGCGCATTAAGGATATAGCCGATTTGGCGGGCGTATCCATAGGAACTGTCGATCGCATCATCCATAGCCGCGGCCGCTTTTCCCCGGATACCGCGGAGAGGGTGCGCCGCATAATGGCCGAGCTGGATTACCGGCCTAACCTGATGGCGCAAAGGCTTTCCATGTCCAAGACCTGCCGTATCGGGGTCTTTATGCCCCGGCCTGAACAGGATAGCGCATACTGGCGCCTAGCCCTCGATGGCATAAACCGGGCGGCCCGGGATCTGGCTCCCTTTGGCCTCAGCCTGAAGACGATACACTACGATCGCTACGACGCCTCTGGCTTTTTACGGGCGGGGCTCAGCCTCGTGGCTGAAAAATTCGACGGTATACTCATGGCGCCCCTCTTAGCCGATGAATCCCGGGAAATCATGGCCAGGGTCGACCGCCTTAGCCCTGTGGTGTTTTTCGATACCGACCTTCCCTCCGCGCCGAGGCTGAGCTTTATAGGCCAGGATTCCCATGCCGGCGGCCGGCTGGCCGGCCGGCTCATGAACCTGCTCGCGGCCGGGCAGGGGAGTAATGCGGAAGCGGTACTGCTCATGCCCGACGCGGATAATGAACACCTTAGGCAACGGGCGTCGGGTTTCATGGAAGCCTTCCAAGGGGCCACGAGAAGCCTGCGCATAGCGGTGGAATCTAATCACGACCTGCCGGCTTTTCATGCGGCCCTGAACGCCGCGATCACGCCAAATATCGGCGCCGTGTACGTAACGGATGCCTCCGCCCATTACAGCGCGGCTTACTTAAGGCGCTTCGCGGATTCTACCCCGCCCACGCGGGAGCGCCTGAGCCTCATAGGCTATGACCTGGTACCGGAAAACCGGCTGTGCCTTGAGGCTGGAGAAATCGATTTCCTGCTCACTCAACGGCCCGATGAACAGGGCTATGACGGGGTCAATCGGCTGTTTCGGAAACTCATCCTCGATGAAAATCCCCCGGACCATATATTCACGCCCATAGATATCATAACGCAGGAAAATGTCGCGTACCTGGCGGGCGCGATAGTGTAGGAGGTCGCCGAATGAGTGTTCGCGAGGACTTTGGCCGCCTGAAGGCGGCGTGCTACGAGCTGAATATGGAAATACCCCGCCGCGGCCTTGCCCTCTACACCTGGGGTAATGTCAGCGTCATAGACCGGCCCTCGGGCGTTTTCGCCATCAAGCCCAGCGGCGTCCCCTATGATGAGCTTAGGGCCGAAGATATCGTCATAGTTGACCTGAACGCCGAGCCCGTGGAGGGCCTGCTCAATCCGAGTTCCGACGCACGCACCCATGCGGCGCTGTACCGCTCTTTCAACTTAATAGGGGGCATAGTCCATACCCATTCCACCTATGCGGTGGCGTGGGCCCAGGCCTTGATGCCCATACCTGTATTCGGCACGACGCATGCCGATCATACGGCGCGGGACATACCATGTACGCCGCCCATGGCGGACGAGCTGATAAGCGGCGATTACGAAGAGCAAACGGGCCTTCAAATCGTCGGGCACCTTAAGGAGCTGGACCTGGCTCCCCATGAAACGGAAATGGTGCTAGTAGGCGGCCACGGCCCCTTTGCCTGGGGCGTAAGCGGGGCCAAAGCCGTCTATAACGCCGTAGTGCTGGAAGAGCTGGCGAAAATGGCCTCTATTACCCTGCAACTGAATCCCATGGCGCGGCCGCTCAAGGAAGCGCTCCGCCAGAGACACTACGAACGCAAGCATGGCCCGAACGCGTATTACGGCCAAAAACGCTGATCAAGCTTATCCAAGGAGATCCATGATGGACGGAAGCATTTTTAAGCAGTACGAGGTCTGGTTTGTCACCGGTTCCCAAAGCCTGTATGGCGAGGATACCCTCCGGCAGGTGGCCATAGACGCAAAGAGGATAGTCGATGGCCTCAATCAGGCCGCTACGCTCGCGGTGAAGCTGGTATGGAAGGATACGCTCAAGACGGCGGAGGAGGTTAGCCGACTGATGCGGCAGGCTAACGCCAGCGAAGCCTGTATAGGCTTAATTACATGGATGCATACTTTTAGCCCCGCCAAGATGTGGATAACGGGGCTGCAGGAGCTCAACAAGCCATTCTGCCAATTCCATACCCAGTACAATCGCGATATTCCCTGGGACAGCATCGATATGGATTTCATGAACCTCAACCAAACGGCCCACGGCGGCAGGGAGTTCGGTTTCATAGGCAGCAGGCTCAGGCTCGAACGCAAAGTGGTAGTCGGCTACTGGGAAGACCCGGAGGCTCAGAGGCGCGTCGACGCATGGATGCGGGCGGCCGCCGCCTTCGCGGACGGCAAGGGCCTCAAGGTAGCCCGCTTCGGCGACAATATGCGTGAAGTCGCCGTTACCGAGGGCGATAAGGTAGAGGCTCAGAAAGTATTCGGATACGCGGTGCACGGTTATGGCTTGGGCGACCTCGCGGCGGAGGCCGCGGCCGTCGACGGCAAGGATATTGATACGCTGGTTGCCGAGTATCGCGCCGCCTACATCCTCGGCACCGGCCTCGATTCAGGCAAAGGGCTCGAACGGGTACGCACGGGCGCCCGCCTGGAAATCGCCATCCGGCGCTTCCTTGATAGAGTAGGGGCTAAGGCCTTCACTACCTGCTTCGAGGACCTTCACGGCCTGGACCAGCTACCCGGCCTCGCCTGCCAGCGCCTTATGACGGACGGCTACGGCTTTGGCGCAGAAGGGGACTGGAAAACCGCGGCCCTCGTGCGTGCCCTGAAAGTAATGGGCGCCGGGCTTAAAGGCGGCGCGTCGTTCATGGAGGATTATACCTACCATTTCGACCCCAAGCGGGCCTTGGTCCTAGGCGCTCATATGCTGGAAATATGCCCGAGCATAGCCGCCGGCCCTATCCGCCTCGAGGCCCGCCCCCTGGGCATAGGCGGCAAGGACGACCCCGCGCGCCTCATCTTCGAATCCTCAACCGGCCCCGGTTTCAACCTTTCGGTCATGGACATGGGCAATCGTTTCCGCTTCGTCCTGAACGAGGTAGAGGCCGTCGCCCCCCCGGCGGAGCTGCCTAAGCTTCCAGTGGCCCGCGTGGTATGGGAGCCTAAGCCGAATCTGGCGATCGCCGCGGCCTCGTGGATATACGCCGGCGGATCCCATCATAGCTGCTTTAGCCAGGCCCTCGCCCGCGAGCATATCGAGGACTATGCCTCTATTGCCGGCGTGGAGCTTTTATGCATAGGCGAAGGCGGCACGGTGGAAGGCATAAGGAACCAAATACGCTGGAATGAGCTGTATTACCACCTGGCCAAGGGGCTGTAAGCCGCGCATATCGCCTATAGCTCGTTCGGCAGGTCGGTCTCCTCTATAGATGACAGCAGTTCCAGGGTAAGGTCGGCGTGGGAGGCCAGGCGGTTAGCTTGGTTTTCCAGCGCCTGCTCAAAGAGGTTGCGTACCATGCGGGCGTTGCCGAAGTGGTCGTCCCTGCCGTCGAACTTGGCCTTGAGGTATACGCGGAGCTTGCCCTGGCCCCCAGCCGTGAGCCTCATGTCGGCTTCGGATACGAAACGGAGGAAGATGGTTTCCAGCTCGTCGGGCAGGAAGTCCTCGAAGAAGAAGCGCCGTCCGAAGCGGCTGGCGAGGCCGGGGTTGGAATCGAGGAAGCGCTTCATCTCGTCCGGATAGCCGGCCACGATTACGATGAGCCGGTCGCGATAGTCTTCCATGCGCTTAAGGAGGGTGTCGACGGCCTCGCGGCCGAAATCGTTGCCGCCGTTTTCCGGTATGAGGGTATATGCCTCGTCTATGAAGAGCACCCCGTCCAGGGCTTGCGATACCGCGTCGTCGACCTTGCCCGCGGTCTGGCCCACGAAGCCGGCCACGAGGCTTGAGCGGTCGGTCTCTATGAGGTGCCCGGAGCGCAGGAAACCCTGCGCGGCGAAAATGCGCCCGAGGAGCCGGGCCACGGTGGTCTTGCCCGTGCCAGGCCTGCCGGTGAACACCGAATGGAGCGATATGGGCGGTATCTTCATGCCGAGGTCCGCCCGCTTTTTATGTACCTTCATGAGGTTGGAGAGGGTGCGTACCTGCTCCTTGATCGAGCTCATGCCGGTGAGGCCCTCAAGAGCGGCAAGCGCCTCGGCGAGCTCTTTTACGGGATCTTTCGGCTCTTCATCGCCGCCCGCGCGCTCCCCTTCCCGCGTACCCTGGGCCTTGGCGCCCGGCTTAGCCCCGGGCGCGGCGCCGGCGG
>JBGSKZ010000370.1:0-2899 GCA_041741035.1 Treponematales bacterium | reverse complement strand
CGCCGTTCTTGGCGCGGTAGGCCGCGCGCAGTTCCGCTATCGCCGTTAGGCGGGCGAGCGGCCCCTCGGCCAGGAGCGCGTCGGCCTGCTCATAGGACAGCCTCGTTACCCGCACCCAGCTCGGCGTTACCCGCACGTCGCCGACGAGGCCAGCCTCGTCCAGCTCCACGCGGAACGAGAGGGCCCGCGAGCGTTCCGACAGGCCAAGGCCGAAGCGCTGCAGCGCCTCGTCGGGGAGCATGGGTATGGTGCCTTCGGGCAGGTACAGGGTGCCCGAGCGGTCGCCGGCCTCTTTATCCGCGGGGCTGTCCGGGGCTATGGCTGAGGCGGGATCGGCCACGTGCACCCACACGGCCTCCCCGTCCCAGGATATGGCGTCGTCGGGATCCTTGCTCCAGGCGTTGTCTATGGCCCAGGCCTGCATGGCGCAGAGGTCCTGCCTGCCTTCGTCGTCGTCGGGGCCTAGTTCCAGCTCGGGCGCCTTGCCCGGGTGGCCGGAGCGGCTCGGATGGGGATTCGTCGAGCTATCCCACAATCCTGCCTTCAAGAGCCAGGCATGGGCGCTTTCGGGGCTGTCTCCCGCGCCGAGCTCGGCGGCGTTTTTGGATTTCTGGGTCTTGCCCAGGGCCAGGGCTTCCACTTCGCCCAGCCAGCGCTCGTCGCCAGGCCGAAAGTCCTTTTGCCTGGCCCGCGCCAGGAATTCGGCCCGCTCGCCGGCCTCATTCTCTTTCTTCGCCCGTTTGGCCTCTTCCTTTTCCCTCTCGTCGGCGTTCAGCGCGCGTACCGCGCCGTCTTCCCAGCGGAAGGGCAGGCCGTCCAGGGCGCGCTCCCAGCAGGCGAGCCGTTCGTCCGGGCCGTCCCTGCCAAAGACGAGCTCTGCGAGCTCGGCCAGGGGTACGGAGCCGCCCACCGTCATTTCCCATGCCGTGTCGAAGTCGCCGCCCGCCGCCGCTTCCGGCAGGGACGAAAGAGGGCCAGGGTGGATGAGTTCCACGTCCTTGTCGCGCACGCGGGCGCTTTCCTTGCCCCGTAGGGCTAATTCGAGGCGGTCGCCGTCGCGCTTGGCGATGGCGGGTTTATTCTTAAAGGAGACGAGGGCTCCGCTGGCGATCATGGCTGTCCTTTCAGGCGGCGGGGCGGGCAATAGCCGTTGGCCCCGCCGGGCCAGTATACGGCTAAAAACGCTCATCCATCAATCGCCCGCGGCTTTTCGTCCCCGCTAGTCGCCTGAGCTTCCGGCGGGCGGCAGGCATCGCCGGCGCCCGCGCCGGGAGGAGCCCCCGCAAGGGGCTCACTTGACGAATAATCCTAATCTGCTATTCTTTAGCCACCGCGGCGACCGCGAAGTCGCCGCCCATGGAGGAGCTTAACAATGCTAGCTTTACTTGTCGGTATCGTATTTATCGCCTTCGCCGTTTTTGCCGTGCTGCCTGGTCCACTGGGCTGGTGGGCCGACGTGGTGGCTTTTCTCCGCGGATCGGCGCCCGTGCTTGCCGCCTTCATAGGCCTTATCGCCGTATTTATCGGCATAGCCGACCTGAAGGACAGGATGGAAGCGAAGAAAGAGGAAGCCGAGGAAGCCAAGGCGGAAAAAAAAGACTGACGCGGCCAGTCGCGTAGCTACCCGTACCTTGACATCTTTCGCGTAGTATGGGATTATTCCGCTCGCTGTTTAGACCGTTGAATCGCTAACTGGGTTCAGCAAGCATGATGCTTATGCGAGCGAACCTGGCAAAGTCCGCGGATCTTATCGATTCGTAGGATGCTTGCTACATTTCGGAAGTGCACGGAATGCCGAGCCCCGTCGGTTCTTCCTGCGCCTCTTTTTTAGGTGAAGGTACAGATCCATGAAGACCCTATTCGTAAAGCCCGCTGAGGCACCCCGCTCTTGGTTCATTATCGATGCCAAGGGTCAGCGCCTCGGTCGCGTAGCTGTCAAGGTAGCGCACTTGCTCCGCGGCAAGCACAAGCCGTTTTTTACCGCTCACCAGGAGATCGGCGATTACGTTATCGTAGTCAACGCCGCTCAAATAGAGGTGACCGGCCGCAAGCACGAGAACAAGGTGTATTATCGGCATACCGGGTTTCCCGGCGGCCTTAAGGAAGTCACGTTCGCCAAGCTCATCGAGCGCCATCCCACCGAGCCCCTCGAGAAGGCCATCCGTGGCATGCTTCCCAAGGGACCCCTGGGCCGCAAGCTCGCCTTGAACTGCAAGGTGTACGCCGAATCCGACCACCCGCACGCGGCCCAGAAGCCCGTAGCTATCGAAGTCTAGAGAGGTATATAGGATGATCAGGAATCTTGGCATTGGCACCGGCCGCCGCAAGACCGCGGTCGCCCGCGTTTACCTCCGCGAGGGCAACGGGAAGATACTCGTGAACGGCATAGAGATCGAGAAATATTTCCCCATCGCCGAGGAGGCCAACGCCGTGCGCAGGCCCCTCATGGTAACCGCGAACGAGAATAAGTTCGACATAGTCATCACGGTAACCGGCGGCGGTCCCCACGGACAGGCCGGCGCGTGCACCCACGGCATCGCCAGGGCCTTGAGCCAGGTCGATCCGGCTTCCAGCGTTTCGCTGCGGACCAACGGTATGCTTACCCGCGACTCCCGCATGGTCGAGCGCAAGAAGTACGGCCAGCGCGGCGCCCGCAGGCGCTTCCAGTTCTCCAAGCGCTAAAAAGCGGAATCGATGGGTCTATAATGGCCGTCATCGAGTCCTTACGGGAGGGGGCCCATGGCATCGTCAGCGTGACGGTGGCCGGGGGCTCCCTTTTTCGTTTCCGGAGGATATATTTGGAGCGGGCCGCCGACGGGGGCGAGGCGGACGCCGACGAAACGCCGGATACCGACGAGGCGCCTGGTACCGAAGAGGGCGTGCGTCCAGCCGCGCCGAG
>JBGSKZ010000369.1:0-3333 GCA_041741035.1 Treponematales bacterium | reverse complement strand
ACCAGGGCGCACTTTCCGTCGTTCATAGTATGATTCCTCTCGCCGGCCATCTAGCGCCGGCTATATCCCGCGCCTTTCGGCCGCGGAGGCGCGCCTCCCGGGCATCCCTTGAGGATCGCCCGGCGCATGTGCGCTACTGATGCTAATATATCGCGACTTCGCTCGCCTACCGGCCTAAGCTTGAATTTCCGCCAAGGCGCGGCTGGCTACGCGCGCAAGGCGCGCCAAATCATCGGGCCGGTCGGCCAGCCTGTGCTCGCTTGTTGCCGCCGTGCCTGTCTCCGCGCCTTCAATCGACTGAGGGCGGCAGAAGTGGGCCGCGTTCAGGTCGAGCACGAGCGCCTGATTCTTTTTGCCCAGGCGCCGAGCCAGCTCGCGCGGCAGCCCCACGTTCGCCCCCAGGGCGCCGCCGCTCAGGCTCACGAACGCGTACTTCTTCAGCCCGCGCCGCATGGCGGAGAAGCAGCGCCTGAGCGGGCTGGCTATATTGAACATCCAGATCGGCGCCATGAACACCACGAGGCCGTAGGCTTCAGGCGAAGGGGGCAGGGCTTTGAGCCTCGGCTTACGGCCGAAAGCCATATCGAGCAGCGTAGTAGTGATCTTCCGCTCCTTCTCCTCCTCGAGGCGGAAATGGTCGGCTTTAAGCTCGGCCGCGCAGGCCTCGGCGAGCGCTTGGTTATTGCCCGTGTGGGAGTAACTGACTATAAGGGTCTTCACTGATTCCTCCTTGAACTGCCGCCGGGTTTTCTCCGCCGGTACGCGTTCGCGCAGGCTTACTATATAAACGTTTGTTTGTTTAATCAAGAGGATAAATAAACTATCGTTGACTTATTTGCGCGATTCATGGATTATGGAACCATGGGAAGACCGAAAAAGACCGAGGGCACGCCGACTAAAGAGCGGCTCCTGAGCCGCGCCATTGAGCTTTTCGCCGTAAAGGGCTATGACGCCGTGTCGGTGCGTGACATCACCCGGAGCCTCGGGCTCAACGAGGCCTCGCTCTATAATCATTACGCGAGCAAGGAGGATCTGCTCCTGGCCATCTTCCGGCGCTTCGAGGACTCGCTGACTTCCTTGCCTCCCCAGGAAGCCGAGCGCCTCCCGCCGTTGCCGCGCGACGCCGGCGAGCTCGTCCGCTACCTGCAGCAGGGCGGCCGCGCCTTTTTCGCCAGGCAGGGCGCGGAAACCCGGCTTATCTGGCGCATACTCATGATGAGCCAGTATGGACAGCCGCGCGCCAGGGATCAGGTGAAGGCGGCTATCCTCGACTTGCCGCGCGTGCACTGGGGCGGGCTGCTCAAGAGCATGCAGGCGGCCGGCCAGCTTCCCGCCTCCTGCGACTGCGAGGCCGGCGGCAGGCTGATCTCCTCTGTTTATATCGAGTATTCGCTGCGTGCCATCCTGGACGCCAGCTGGGGGGAGCCCGACCCGCGCGACCTGGAGAACCTGGACCGCGACCTGGAGCTGGCGGTCAGGGGCATCGTTAGCTAGGCTAGGCCGGGCGCGCACGTGCCGCCCAGGGCCTCGTGTGGGGATATTGCGTCTGTCGGCCTTGTCGGCCTAGCCGGCGCGTCGCCCGTGCCCGCCTTTCTTTAGCTGAACACCAGCATGTCCGCCTCGTTAAAGGCGAATTTGGGCCCCCAGGCTACCTCCCAATAGTAGCCGTCGGGATCCTGGAAGTAGCCGGAGTAGCCGCCCCAGAATACGTCCTGCTGCCGCTTGGCTATCCTTCCTCCGGCCTTAGTCGCCCGTTCCATCACCTGGTCTACTTCTTCTTTCGACTTCGCTACGAAGGCCAGGGTGACGCCGGAGAAGCCGGCGCCGATGGCGGGAGGGTTTTTCTCGTCGATGTCCTCGGCGAGCTTGCTTAAGGGATAGAGTTCGAATTTGCTGCCTGAGGTATCGAAGAATACGATATCCGCGCTGTCGCCCTTTTCTGAAGTCTTGAATCCCAGGCCGTCCCGGTAGAATTTGATCGACCGGCTCATGTCGCGGACGCCGAGGCAGATCAGGTTTATGCGGTTCATCGGAGCCTCCTCTCTCGGCCCATGGCGGCGCCTATATCCATTAATGCCCGGGAGTGGCGCTCCTGTCCATCCCGGGACGGGCCGCCTTCTCTAGTCTCCAAGCATTGGGCGGCGAGCTTCGTCGCCCGTAGCGGAAGCATTCGGCCGCGGAGGCGCGATTATTCCATAGTACTCGCTTGTCCGCTCGCTGCGCATCGCGTACCTTGTGTAGTGGCCGCTATGCGGGCCTCTCGCATGGGGCGTGCCAAGCTCGGAGCCCAGGTTCCGGGCCGAGGGCGGCCCCGCTCGGCGGGGGAGCCGAAGCCGCGGCCCAGGAGGAGTAGCGAATCATGAAGGCGATCATAGTTAAGAAATCAGGCGGTCCGGAAGTCCTTGCCTTGGCCGATATCGACAAACCCAAGCCCGGCCCCGGCCAGCTCCTGATAAAAGTAAAGGCGGCCACGGTAACCGTGGGCGACGCCAAGCTCCGCTCAATGTCCCGCGTCATACTCGTGCCCCTGGGGCTGATCTTCGGCTTCAAGCCCATGGCGGTGGCCGGGGTCGAATTCTCTGGCGTGGTGGAGGAGCTTGGCGATGGAGTGGCGGACTATGTCCTGGGCGAGCGCGTCCTGGGTACCACGACGGGTTTGGAGCGCGGCGCCAACGCCGAGTACGTCGTCGTGCCGGCAAAGAGCCGCATGGGCGTCCTTGCCAAGTTGCCCGAGAGCCTGTCCTTTGAAGATGGGGCGGCGCTTCCCGTGGGCTCCATGACCGCCTGGCAGATCCTGCAGAAGGCGGGGCCGCTCAAGGGCCGGCGCGTCCTGGTTTACGGCGCTTCCGGTTCGGTAGGCTCCTACGCCGTCCAGCTCGCGGCCCTGCATGGCGCGAAGGTGAGCGCCTTCTGCGGCGCCGACAACGCCGCCATGGTACGAGGCTTAGGCGCGGCCGCGGTATTCGATTATCGGAGCCAGGCCCTTTCCGAAGCCGGAGCTCAGGACCTCGTCTTCGACGCGGTGGGAAAGCTCTCCCGCCGCGACTATGCGCCCATCCTGGCCAAGGGCGGCTCGTACGTATCGGTGCGCGGACCCACTTCGGAACGCGCCGACGAGCTGCGCTACCTCGTCGGCCTTGCCGCCGAAGGCCGGATTAAGCCCTGCATAGACCGCCGCATACGCCTGGAGGACGTGCCCGAGGCGCACAGGCTCGTGGACTCGGGCCGCAAGCGGGGCAATATCGTGGTGAAGATAGATTAGGGTATCCGGCGCTGCGCTTCGAGCTTCGCGCGCCTCGCCGCGGAGGCAGCGCCGCGGAGGCAGCGCCGCGG
>JBGSKZ010000368.1:0-7933 GCA_041741035.1 Treponematales bacterium | reverse complement strand
TCGGCCTTCCGCCGGCAATTTTCCCGCCGGCGCGGCGGGAGCCACGACTTCCCTGCCAAACCTTCCTTCGGCCATACCGCTGGTGGACCTCTCGGTGCGCTCGCCCGAGACCGGCCAGGAAGTGGCGTTCAGCATTCAGCTGCTGCTCTTGCTTACCATACTCTCGCTGGCCCCCAGCATAGTCATTCTGCTCACGAGCTTCCTGCGCATATCCATAGTGCTGGACTTTATCAAGCGCGCCTTGTCGCTGCAGCAGGTGCCGCCGGGCCAGGTGCTCATGGGCATAGCCTTCTTCCTTACCCTGTTCATCATGTGGCCGACCTTTACCGAAGTGTACGACCGGGCTATCGTGCCTATGACCGAAGGCCAGCTCACCGTCCAGGAAGCCTATGGGGAAGCGGAGAAACCGTTCAGGCTCTTCATGTATTCCCAAATGCGCAGCAGCCCTGAGAACATAGAGCTGTTCATGACCATGCGAGGCCTGCCTAAGCCGGCGTCTCTGGCCGACGTGCCTACCTACATACTCGTGCCCGCCTTCATACTCAACGAGCTGACCGTATCGTTCAAGATAGGCATACTCTTGTTCATACCCTTTATCATCATCGATATGGTCGTGGCCTCCACGCTCATGTCCATGGGCATGATCATGTTGCCGCCCGTGATGATATCCATGCCGTTCAAGCTCATACTGTTCGTGCTCATCGACGGCTGGAGCCTCATGACCAGGCAGATCGTCGAATCCTTCCTGAGGTATAGCCAATGAACATAGGCGAGATCTCCAGCCTGATGAGCGGGGCTATCATGCAGATCCTGCTCCTCGCGGGTCCCATACTCATAACGGCGCTGGTCGTGGGCCTCGTGGTAAGCATCATCCAGGCCACCACGAGCATTCAGGAGCAGACGCTCACCTTCGTGCCCAAGATAGCCGCGATCATGATAGTGCTCGCGCTCCTAGCCGGCTGGATGTTCGCCACGCTCGGCGAATACACGAAGAATCTCTTTTCCTTGATCCCGGGCATGGCCGGGTAAGCGGAGCGGAGCGATGTTGGACGAGTTCGTTCGGAATGCCGACCTGTTCATCCTCATCGCGGTGCGCATACTGGCCATGGTGGAGACCGCGCCGTTGCTATCCAGCGAGGGCATACCCCAGGCCGCCAAGGTGGCGCTCGCCGGCTTCGCCGCGGCGGCGGTATACCCCTGGCTTAAGGAAGCGGGCTTCGTGGCCCCAGACGGCGCGGCCGCCTATGTGGCGGCCGTGGTAGGGGAGGCTCTCATAGGCCTCATCATAGGCTTTTTCCTGACCGTGGTATACGCGGCCTTCACCACGGCGGGCCAGTTCTTTTCCCTGCAAATGGGCTTCGGCGCGTCGGAGACCTACGACCCCCTGGCGCAGACCGAAATACCCGTGGTGGGGCAGTTCCTGAACCTCATAGCCATGTTCATCTTTATCAACGTAAGCGGCTTCCAGAAGCTCTTCCTGATAGGGGTGCAGCGGAGCTTCATATCCCTGCGCGCGGCCGACCTGCTCATAAACCGCGAGGATTGGTTCGCCTATATGGCGGGATCGCTCGGCGCCATGTTCGGCGACGCGCTCATCCTGGCCTTTCCCATTTTCGGCACCCTGCTGCTCATATCGGTCACCATGGGCCTCTTGTCCAAGGCCGCCCCGCAGATGAACCTGCTCACCGAAGGCTTCCCTTTGGCCATCATAACCGCCTTTTTGCTCCTCGCCACCGCCATGCCCTTCATGGTGGAAGCCTTCGCAGGTCTCGTGGAAGCGGGTTTCGAGAGCATAACGCGCATGATGGGAGGCGCCGCATGAGCAAGGACTGCTATGCGGCCTTTGATCCCTCCCGCATACACCTGCAGTGGTTCGCCCCCGAGGACGAGGGCAAGACCGAGGACCCTTCCGAATACAAGCTGCGCAAGGCCCGCGAGGAAGGGCGCGTGGCCAAGAGCCAGGACCTTACCGGAGCCATAGGCCTCCTCCTGCCCGTGCTCACGCTGGCCGTATTCGCCCCCTGGATGTTCACTACCCTGAGCGACATGCTGCGCTGGTTCCTCTCGGTGGCGGTGCAGGTCGACCCGAGCACGGATATGCCGCTCCTGGGCAGCCAATTCCTCAAGTATTTTTCCCAATTGGTGCTGCCGGTGGCACTCGTGGCGGTGATTTCCGCCCTGTTCGGCAATATACTGCAGGTGGGCTTTCTCTTTACCACGAAGCCGCTCAAGCCCGACATCAAGAAGATCATACCCAAGCTAGGGCAATACCTGAAAAAAACGGTATTTTCAGGCGAAGGGCTCTTTAACCTGGCCAAGAGCCTGTTCAAGATAGCCATTATCGTCGTGATAGCCTATTTGAATATCATGGCGGAAATTCCCAAGCTCTCGCGCCTGTTCAGCGCCACGGTTTGGGCATCGACCATATTGGTATGCTCCATAGCGCTGCGCATCATCATCGAAGTGGCCATCCTGATGCTCGCCCTGGCCATACCCGATTATCTGTACCAGCGCTACCTCTTTAGGAAAAACCTCAAGATGACGAAGCAGGAAGTCAAGGAAGAGCATAAGATGTTCGAAGGCGACCCGAAGGTAAAGGGCCGGCTGCGCGAGCGCATGCGCGAGATACTATCGAAAAATATGGCGATTAACGTGCCTAAAGCCGACGTGGTGGTGACGAACCCCACGCATTTCGCCGTCGCTATAGAGTATAATCCGCAGTTGTCGGCCGTGCCCACGGTGAGCGCCAAGGGGCAGGACGAGGTGGCCCTTCGCATTCGGGCCATAGCCAAGGAACATGGAGTGCCCGTGGTGGAGAACCGGCCCCTGGCGCGCGCTCTCTACGCGGCGGTGGAAGTTGGGGACCCGGTACCCGAGGATTACTACCAGGCCATAGCCAACGTGCTGGCCCAGGTGGCCAAGATCGACAGGAAGCTGGCCGACAAGCTGGCGAGCATGAGCGCATAAGAGGCAGGAGTAAGGATGTCCGATACCAAGCGGCTGTTCCGCGAAACGTTCATGACCAATATCTCGGACTACGCCGTCGCCATAGGAACCGTGTCGGTCATCCTCATGATCATCATACCGGTTCCCGCCGTGCTCCTCGATACCCTTATGGCCCTTAACCTGGCCTTGAGCGTACTCATTATCCTCATCGTCCTGTACACCCGGCGGGCCATAGACTTCTCCATTTTCCCCACCATGCTGCTGGTCACCACCGTCTTCGGCCTGGCCCTCAATATAAGCTCGACGCGCCTCATACTCACCAAGGGCGTCAAATTCGACGGCCAGATCGTGCGGGCCTTCAGCACCTTCGTCGTGGGGGCCAGCGGCACCGAGGGCCTGGTAGTGGGCTTCATTATCTTCATCGTCATCATAGCCGTGCAGGCCATCGTGATAACGAAGGGCGCCACGCGCATAGCCGAAGTGGCCGCGCGCTTCACCCTGGACGGCCTGCCCGTCAAGCAGATGGCCATAGAGTCCGAATACAGCTCCGGCGCCATAAGCGAGGAAGAGGCGCACCGCCGCAAGGAAGACGTGCAGCGCGAAGTGGACTTCTTCGGCCAGATGGACGGCGCGTCCAAATTCGTGTCCGGCAACGTTACCATAGGCATATTCATCAGCGTGGTGAACCTCATAGGCGGCTTCATCGTGGGCATGATCATCCACAACGAGCCCTTCCAGGTAGCCCTGAGCACCTACACCGCCTTAACCATAGGCGACGGCCTGGTGTCCCAGCTTCCCGCACTGCTCGTTTCCACCGCCACGGGCATCATCGTTACCAGGGCGAACAGCCAGGGAACCTTCGGCGCCGAGCTAACCAAGCAGTTTACGCAGAACGCGCGCATATACTGGGTAGGGGCGGGCGTCGTGGGCGTCATGGCCATGCTGCCGGGCTTCCCCTGGTACGTTCTCCTGCCCCTCGCCGCCGCCATGGCCTACCTGGCCTGGCGCCTCTCCAAAAGCCAGCTCCTGGAGGCCGACAAGCAGAAGCTCAAGGCCGCGGAAGGCGCAGGCAAGAAGAGCGATACGCCCCAGGAGCTGTCGCCCGTGGTGCCCCTCGACCCCATAAGCCTCGAATTGGGCTACGGCCTCATACCGCTCGTGGACAAGGACAAGGGCGCCGAGCTCCTCGAGCGCGTTACGCGCATACGCAAGGAGAGCGCCCTGGACATGGGCCTCGTCGTTCCCCGTATCCGCATAATCGACAACATGCACCTTGAGCCCTCCGAATACTGTTTCAAGATACGCGGCGTCGAGGTGGGGCGCGGCGTCATACGCTTAGGCTATTACCTGGCCATCAATCCCGGCGGCGTATCCGAGGAAGTGCAGGGCGAGAAGACCAAGGATCCGGCCTTCGGCCTGCCCGCCGTATGGATAGCCGAGGCTTCCAGGGATCGCGCCGAGCGCGCCGGCTACACGGTGGTGGACGCGCCGAGCATAGTGGCTACGCACCTCACCGAGATAATAAAGCGCTACGCGTCGGAAATACTGGGCCGCCAGGAAGTGCAGAGTATGCTCGAGGCCCTGCGCAAGGATTATCCCGCCGTTACCGACGAAGTGCAGAAGCACCTGTCGCTCGGCGAAATCCAGAAAGTCCTGCAGGGGCTCCTGCGCGAGCAGGTATCCATACGCAATCTGGTGGCCATACTGGAGACCCTTGCCGACTACGCCGGCGTCACCAAGGACGTGGGCTTCCTCGTGGAGAAGGCGCGGCAGTCGCTGGGCAGGCAGATATGCCTGCAGTTCGCCGATCAGGAAAAGACCCTGCGCGTGCTCACCATAGACCCGGGGCTTGAGCAGAAAATCATCGACAGCCGGGTGGACACGCCCGCCGGCCCCCTGGCCGCCCTGGAGCCCACCGTGCAGCGGCAGTGGATAAAAGCGCTTACGCTCGCGGTGGCCGCCATACAGAAGCAGGGGCTCTTTCCCCTCGTGCTCTGCTCGGAGGCGGCTCGCGCCCTGGTTAAATCGAGCACGGAGCGGGA
The DNA here is from genome assembly GCA_041741035.1 of Treponematales bacterium. GTDB lineage: Bacteria > Spirochaetota > Spirochaetia > Treponematales > UBA12059 > UBA5200. The sequence goes on along the minus strand of JBGSKZ010000368.1, from coordinate 2,945 downwards.
GATACCCGATCTCGTGGTGCTTTCCGTTCCTGAGATAGCGGCCGACGTCCAGGTGGAGGCGGTCGGCGAGATAAAGTTAGAAGGATAGCGCATGCAGTATTTAGTTGAACAAGGCTCCACCCACCGCGAAGTCCTGGAAAAGATACGGGCGCGCTACGGCGACGCCGCCCAGGTGCTCAGCCACCGCACCGTGCGCACCGGGGGCATCATGGGCCTTTTCGCCCGCGAGGGCGTGGAAATAACCTATTACGTAAAAGACGATTCCCTGCGCGAGAGCGAGAAGAAGCGCGTGGACGTGGAGGACGAGAAGAAGCGCCTGCTCGAGCGCATAAACCAGGAACGAGCCCTGCAGGAAGTCCTAAGCGAAGTGCGCGAGCTTAAGGAAATCGTGTCGGAGAGCGGCTCCAGGGGCTCCCAGGCCGAGACTATCCATCCCACGCTGGCGGAGCTCGACGGGCTGCTGGAGCAGAACGATTTCTCATCCAGCTACCGTAACGAGCTTTTGGCCAAGGCGCGCTCCGAATTTTCCCTCGATGAGCTAGAGGATTTCGACAGCGTCGAGGACAGGATGCTCGAGTGGATAGGGGACCGCATAAGCGTGGCCGCGGAGAGCCGCCCCGCCAAGCCCCGGGTGGTGGTGCTGGTTGGCCCCACGGGCGTGGGCAAGACCACGACTATAGCCAAGCTCGCGGCCATACACAATCTGGGCATGGCGGGGCTCCAGGCCCAGGACGTGCGCATGATCACCATAGACACCTTCCGCATAGGCGCCCAGCAGCAGATAGAAAAGTACGCGTCCATCATGCGCCTGCCCGTATCCTCGGTGGAGACCGCCCAGGACCTCAAGGCCACCATAGCCATGCACCGGGATACCGATCTCATACTGGTGGACACCATAGGCAAGAGCCCCCGCGACGCCGTACGCCTGGCCGAGATGCAGCAATTGCTCGAAGCCTGCGGGGCCAACGCCGAGGTGTACCTGGCCATTTCCGCGACGACCAAGACCCAGGACATGCTCGATATATTCAGGCAATTCGAGCCCTTCCGCTACCGGGGCGTCGTCGTTACCAAGATGGACGAGACGGGCAGGGTAGGCAACGTGCTCTCCGCCCTGGCGGACAAGGATAAGCCGGTGGTATGGCTTACCGACGGGCAAAAGGTGCCCCTGGACATAGAGCGGGCGCATCCCTTGAGATTTCTCATGAATCTCGAAGGTTTTAGGCCAAATCGACCGAAACTAGAAGAGAGGTACGGCGCCTTAGCGGACCGTACCCGGTCCTAATACGGAGTAGCACATGGAAGACCAGGCACAGAAACTCAGGGAGCTCATGAAGACCAAGCCTCAGGGCGCCCAGAACGTTAAGAAGACCAGGGTAATAGCGGTAGCCAGCGGCAAGGGCGGCGTGGGCAAGACGAACCTCTCCGTGAATATGGCCATAGCCTATGCCAGGCTCGGCAAGCGCGTCGTGGTCATGGACGCCGACCTGGGCCTTGCCAACGTGAACATCATGCTCAACATGATACCTAAATACAATCTCTACCACGTGATACGCAAACAGAAATCCATGCGCGAGATACTGCTCGACACGGAATACGGCATACAGATACTGGCCGGCGCGTCGGGCTTTTCCAAGATCGCCAACCTGTCGGAGGAAGAGCGCCAGAATTTCATCACCGAGCTCTATTCGCTATCCAACGCCGATATCATCATCATAGACACGAGCGCGGGCGTGTCGAGCAACGTGCTTTCCTTCGTGGCGGCGGCGGACGACGCCATCATAGTCACCACGCCGGAGCCCACCGCCATTACCGACGCCTACGGCATCATCAAAATCATCGCCACCGAGGTGGAGAACCTCAACATAGGCCTTAAGCTCGTCGTCAACCGCGTGAAGAACGTCACCGAGGGACGCAAGGTGGCCGAGCGCATCATCAACATATCGGGGCAGTTCCTGAACCTGAAGGTGGAGTATCTGGGCTGCATATACGACGATCCCATAGTGCCCAATTCGGTCATACGGCAGATACCCTTCCTGATTCAGGACCCGAAAAGCAAGGCGGCCATATCCGTGCAGCATCTCGTGGGGCGCCTCGAGAAGACGGAATTCCAGGGCGACCACGGCCTTGCCCGCATGATCAAGAAGCTCTTCGGCAAGGATATCTGAGCCGATACCGGGCGCCGCGCATAATACGATAATTCCTTCTCTGTTCTACTACAGCTCAAGCTTGACGAGTCTGCCGCTTATGCCTTACTCTTCCATGATATGGGAGGGATAGGATCGGCGGATCCAGGCGCACGCTTATCCGCCGGGGCGGGCTTAAGTGCCTTCGCCCTATCAACGATCGTCGCAATATTCTCAAAAGTGCCTCTAGGAATACTGTTGCTCAGGGCCTTCCTGCTAGCCGTATTCTTCGGCTTGGCGTGTTTTGGGGCTATTATGCTCTTGAGGCGTTTCCTTCCCGAGCTTTTCGAAGGCGGCGCTCCCATAGACAAAGGCGATTCCGGCGATTCCTCGGATACCGGAAGAGTGGTGAATATCGTGCTGCCGGGAGGCGAGGACCTGCAGGACTTGAGCCCGTACGCGTCGGGTTCTCCGGAGCCCCAGGACGCGTCAGGAGCGCGGGCAGCCTCGACGGAGCGGGGAAGCGCGGCGGAAATGGGCGATGAAGAGGCCGCTACGCTCGAGAATGACGTGCAGGATATACGTTCGGAAAGCCTCCTGCTCCACGGCGACTCTGCCGGCGCCTCGGATCCCATGGGGCCTAGGCCCTCGGTAGCCTTGGACGAGCTTGACGTGCTTCCCGACTTGGACAGTTTGACCGATTCCTTCGTCGCCTCTTCTGGCGATATAGTGACTAATGACGACGTGGCAGGCTCGCCGTCCCCCTATGCGGCGGGTTCAGCCGGGAGCGATAAAGGGGATCCGGCGCTCTTAGCGAAGGCC
>JBGSKZ010000367.1:0-7388 GCA_041741035.1 Treponematales bacterium | reverse complement strand
GCCGCATGCCGCTGCCAGGGCTTAGGGCCGGGGCCGCTCCGGGGGGGGCAGGCGGCGCTTTGACGAAGGCGAAGTTGCGCATGATGCGCACGAAGGTGTCGGTGCGCTTCTTTCCGTCCGATAGGGTGGCTATCAATTCCTTGTTCCGCACCCCGCCTAGATTGCGGATATTGGTGACGAGATCGGGGCTTGAGCGCCTATAGTCGGCCAGCAGCTCGCCGAGCGCGTCGCCGAGCATCTGGAATAGCCCCGATTCGTCCTCGCAAATCTCGCGCGCCTTATAATTGATCTCGTCCACGATTTTCGTGAGGAAAGACATGATATCCTTGCCGTGGCGCATCTCTTCCACGTAGCGCCGCACCGAGGCTATGCTCACCCTCCCGTTGCCCAGGAGCCCCTCCTCGAACGCGGCTATGCGGCCGCCGGTCCTGTCGCACTGGTATACGATGTTGGCCAGGTTGTTCTGGTAGGACTTATTCTCGAAGTAGCCCTCCACGAGCACTTTCTTGACCGTATCCTTGATCTGCTGGTCGAAGATGCCGAGCGCGAAGGTCTTGAGTATGCTCAGGGCCTTGATATGCGAAAAGCCATTGGGGCTTTCCCGCCGCAGATAGCTGTCGTTTTCTTCGTTATAGGCGTCCAGCGCCACTACCTCTATGCCCCCGAAGAGGTCCTTTATATCCTTGGCCACCGCGCTCTCGTGCCGTTCCCGCAGCAAGCGGTCGCGGTCGCGCTCATACTGCACCGAGAGGCGCTGGCGATATTGGGCAAGGTAATCCACGCGCTCTCGCCGCAGATCCGGCTGGAAAATGGGGTCGCCCTTGCAGAGCCGCATGAGCGCCATCAGGTTTTCGTCGGAGAGGCGGTAGCGGAGTATCTTGTTCAGGGTATTGAAGATCTTCTCGAGCCGGTGGCGCTGGTCGCGCGCGGCCGCGGGCGAATAGCGGTCGAAGATGCGGGACACCTTGGAGAGTAGCCGCTCCGAGAACGAGAAGCCTTGGAGCAGGTAATAGGCGTCGATGATCTCAGGAACCAGCTGCTCGCCCTCGCTGGGCTGAAAATCCGGCTTGTAGCGGTTATCCTCCAGGGTAAGGCCGGGGTCGAAGAAACCGAGTATGCGTTCCCAATCGTGGCGGCACAGCTCTATGAAGCGCTCCACCTCGGCAAGCTCGAGGTTCAGCGCCCCCACGGACAGGTCATCCACCGCGCCGAGGAAGCGCTGGAAATCGCGGCCTATGCCTTCCAGCTCCTCGTCCGCCTTGACGGCGTTATCGGCCCTGGCCTTCATGCCGTCGTAGACGAAAGTATCCTTTTTCTCGAGCTCGTCGGGGGGTAGCTCGCAATCCACCAGGAAATCGAAATAGCGCCGCGCCACGCGCAGGTCGGGATGGGCCAGCGTGCGGTCGGCTAAATCCATGAGGGGCTTAAGGGCCTGGCAGAAGAGGAACAGATCCTGGGCAAAGCCCTGCATGACCATATTATTCTTGAACCGATAGTATGGAGGCTTTAGATCCGCTATGACGCTGTATACCCGCTTGAGCTCGCCGCGGGCAGTGCCGTCTTCCAAGCCGAACAGCCTGCGAAAAAAATCGGCGATTACGCTGAGGATTCCCATAATCCCTTTATTGTACGCCAGGCTCGCGGCTAGGGCAAGCGAGGCCTAGAGCGACCTGCTTTCCTGGCACCAATAGGCGGTGCTCTCTTCTCCGCTTAAATGCAGCTCGAGCTCGTCCTCCGCGCCTTGGCACACGAGAGAGCTATGCGCGAAGAGCGGCGCCTTGAGCGCGAGGGCCAGGGCTATGGCGTCTGAAGGCCTCACGTCCCGCGTCCAGCGCTTAAAGCCTTTGCCGTATACGATACGGGCCAGGAAACTGTCCTCCTCATAGCCGTACACGCCGTAAAGCTCGGCCCTCTTGAGCGTGAAGCCCTGCTCCGCGAGAAAATCGGCGAAGAGCTGGTGCGTAAGCGGCCTGGAGGGAGAAAGCCCCTCGAGCTGCATGATAATGGCGCCGGCCTCATAGGCGCCTACGCTCACCGCTATGGAGCCCGAAACGCTGCCCAATACCACGACGGGGAGCCCCTCATCGGAGGGCATGGCGACGCCTTTTACGTTCACGGGCAGCATTTCTTCATTCATGTATTCAAATATAACCCAAGTTAGATTGTTTTCAATTGACTACGGGAATTCCAACTACTAGACTTCTAGTCTCGGGCTAGCGGCGCGCACATGCCGTAAGCATACGCCCGACCCGCGGAGAGAGGCAGGAGCATGGCGGATTTCTTAAGCGAGACTGACTTTGAGCTCTACCGCAAGCTTATCTACGATGAAAGCGGCATACATTTCTCGGCCACCAACCGCTCTATACTCGAGAGCAGGCTCAGGGAGCGCCTCCGCGATAAAAAGCTTCAGACGCCCGCGGAATACTACGCCATACTCATCAAGGATAAGGAAGAGCTCAAGATACTCCTTGATTCGGTAACGACGAACCTTACGCGCTTCTTTCGCAATCAGGCGCATTTTGACGCGATAGAGCACTTCGTGGTGCCCGAGCTCCTCAAATTGCGCTCAGCGGAGCGCAAGCTGCGCTTCTGGAGCGCTGGCTGCTCCACCGGCGAGGAACCGTATACGATATCCATGCTCCTTAAGCAGCTCCTGCCCGCCGGGTGGAATTACGAGGTCACCGCCAGCGACATAAGCCTTAAATCGCTTATGGTAGGCAAGGAAGGGTTCTATCCCGACATGCGCATTCAGGGCATACCCGACCAGTACCTGGCCAAGTATTTCGAAAAACGCCCGAACGGCTACCAGATAAAAGAGGATATCAAGAAAGCCATACGCTTCGACTACCACAACCTTAAAAACGATTCGGGACAAAGGGGCCTCGATGTGGTATTCTGCCGCAACGTCTTGATCTACTTCGACGAGGCCGCGCAAAAAGCCACTATCGAGCGTTTCTGGGAGGCCATGGCGCCTAAATCCTTTCTCTTCATAGGCCACTCGGAATCGCTGTTCGGCATGAATACCAAGTTCGAATTCGTCAAGACCGATTGGGCCTGTTTTTACAAAAAATCGATATAGCGAGGCATGCAGTGACCGAGCCTATTTCCGTCCTCGTCGTCGACGACTCCGCCCTGATGAGGAATTTGATTTCGCATATCGTGGACGCAACGCCGGGGCTGAAAGTGGCCGACAAGGCCATGAACGGCGTGTTCGCCCTGCAGAAGATACCCCGCTGCAATCCCGACGTGATCGTGCTGGACATAGAGATGCCGCAGATGAACGGCATAGAGTTCCTTAAGGAGCGCAAGCGCCTCGGCATAGAGATACCCGTAGTCATCTTATCCAGCGTCGCCAAGAAAGGCGCGCAGATCACGATGGAAGCCCTTTCCCTCGGCGCTTCCGACTTCATAACCAAGCCCTCCGGCTCCGTATCCTCCGACATACACACCGTGGCCGGCGACCTGGCTCGGCTCCTGGTGGCATACGGCTCCAAATACAAAAAGGTGAAAGGCAAGGAAGCGCCGCGCTATCAGTTCGAAAGCCCTGAGCGCATGTTTGACGCCTTCGCGCCGCCCCTGTCGGCCAAGTCCGCCGCTCCCGCCAAGATAGCGCCGCTGCGCTCCCCGGCCACCACCGAGATCATAGCGATAGGCATATCCACCGGCGGGCCTAACGCGCTCCGCGAGGTATTCGCGGCCATAGACCCCAAGCTGAGCCAGCCCGTGGTCGTGGTGCAGCATATGCCCGCGGGCTTTACCGAGGAATTCGCCTCCAGCCTGGACCGCATTTGCCCCCTCGACGTAAAGGAAGCCGCCGAGGGCGATATACTCAGGGCTGGCAGGATACTCATCGCGCCGGGGGACTATCACATAAGCGTGGAGAAGCGCTCGCTGGCCGGCATAGTGCACATATCGCAGGAAGATACCGAGAACGGCCACCGGCCCAGCGCCGACGTCCTGTTTCGCAGCATAGCCAAGGAATACGGCAACAAGGCGCTGGCCGTCATCATGACCGGCATGGGCAAGGACGGCGCGAAGGAACTGGGCTCCGTTTACCGGGAGGGCGGCATTACCCTGGGCCAGGACGAGGCGAGCAGCATAGTATACGGTATGCCCAAGGTAGCCAACGAGCTTGGCTATGTAATGGAACAGGTTCCCCTCTCGAGGATGGCGGAGCGCATTAGCGCGCTCGCGTCGGAGAAACGCTAGAATTTGCCCTGGAGCCTCATATTGATTAGTTTTACGCTAGAGTATAAAGGAGGATCACATGGCAAAGAAAACGTACCGATGCGATGAATGCGGCCACGAAATTACCCAGGATGAGAGCTTGCCGGCGCCCGACTGCTGCGGAGAATCCATGAGCAACCTGCCGCCCTGCGATAAGCCCCATACCGCCGAGGCCTCAAGGCAGGAAGATAGCGACGAAGCCTGCGACGACGGCGTCCATTGACAAAAAAGGCCGCCCGGCTTTGGGCGGCCTTTTTATAACGTTAGGGGCTCTCAGCCCTGAACTACCTCGGTAACCCCGGGCACGACCTTCTTAAGGTAGGCTTCTACGCCCTGCTTAAGGGTCATAACGGCCATAGGGCAGGAACCGCAGGCGCCCGTAAGCCTCACGGTTACGAGGCCCGAATCGGCTACGGAAACGAGCTCTATATCTCCGCCATCGGCCTGCAGGGAAGGTCGTACGTCCTGTATGGCTTGGCTGACGCTATCGTGGTCTATCATGGCTACTCCTTCACCGTTAATGTAGCCATCCGGGGGGCACGCGGTCAAGCAGGCGGGAGCGAGTAGCCCTGCAGGCCCGCCCTATGCTATAATTTGAGCGAAATATTCTCAAGAAACCGAGGACCGCGCATGTCCAGAACGATCGTATTCGTCAATCAAAAAGGCGGCGTCGGCAAGACTACGTCAGCCATTAACCTCGGCGCCTACCTGGCGCTCCTGGGCAATCGCGTACTGCTCATTGACTTTGACCCTCAGGCGAATCTTACAAGCGGCGTCGGAGGCAAATCGGGTTCCCGCGGCGTATACGAAGTGATATCGGGCAGCGCCTCTATGAAAGACGTGATCGTTCCCACCACGGTAGCCGGCATGTCCCTGGCCCCCTCCTCGATAAACCTGTCCGGCGCTACCGTAGAGCTCGTCAACCGCGAGGACCGCAACGACTACCTTAAGCACGCCATAGCCCAGATCAAGGATCAGTACGATTACGTGCTCATCGATTGCCCTCCCTCGCTCGGCGTCCTCACCCTCAACGGCCTCGCGGCCGCCGACGAAGTGCTCATACCCCTGCAGTGCGAATATTTCGCCCTCGAAGGCCTTTCGCTCATCCTGCAGACCATACAGCTCGTGCAGAAAAGCATGAACGCCAAGCTGCGCATATCGGGCATACTCTTTACCATGTACGACTCGCGGACGAAGCTCGCCCAGGATGTCGTGCAGCAGGTAAGCTCGTATTTCAAGGACAGGGTATTCAACACTATCATTCCGCGTAACGTGCGGCTATCGGAAGCTCCGAGCCACGGCCAGCCCATATGCCTCTACGACGCCGCCTGCGTGGGCGCCAAGAGCTACGAACGCCTCGCCGGCGAGGTCGTGGCCCGTGGCTAAGTCGGGCTTAGGCAGGGGCCTAGGAGCCCTTATACCCGAAAGCGCCTACGACGCCGAGGGGAGCCGCGAGCGTGAACCGGGCTCCGAGGGCATACGGTCCATACCACTGGGCCGCGTAAAGCCGAGCCCGGACCAGCCCCGCAAACGCTTCGACGACGCCTCGCTGGGCGAGCTCGCGGAATCCATAAAGCGCCATGGCGTTATCCAGCCGCTCATCGTGGAGCCGGACGGCGAGGACGGCTTCCGCATCGTGGCCGGAGAGCGCCGCTGGCGCGCCGCCGCCATAGCGGGGCTGCGCGAAATACCCGTCATCATTCGGGAACTCGGCCTTGAAAAGCGCCTCGAAGTGGCGCTGGTGGAAAATGTGCAGCGGGAAGACCTCAATCCCGTGGACGAGGCGGAAGCCTACCGCCAGCTCATGGAAATAACCGCCCTTACCCAGGACCAGGTGGCAGAACGCGTGGGCAAGAGCCGCTCCGCCGTGGCCAACTCGCTGCGCCTGCTCAATCTTCCCGAGGACGCCATGGAGGCGCTCCGCTCGGGCCTGGCGAGCGCCGGCCACGCCCGCGCCATACTCTCCGTGCTCAACCCCGCCCATCGCGCAGCTCTCCTTAAGCGCATCGTCGATGAAGGCATATCCGTGCGCGAGGCCGAAGCGTCGGCCCAGGCGCTCAATAGCGGCGTGAAGCGGCACGACGATGCCCACAAGGCGCCCAAGGCGGCGCCCAAGCCCCTCGATCCCGACCTGGCCGCCCTTGAGCAGAATCTGATAGGGCACCTCGGCACCAGGGTCACCATTAAAGGCGACGCGCGCAAAGGCTCAATAGCCATAGAATATTTCTCCATGGATGATCTGGAGCGGGTATACGCGCTCATAACCGGAGAGCGTGCATAATGAGGAGGGCCGTCCTAGCGCTGCCCCTGGCTTTCGTCTTCGGCTCGCTATTCGCGCAGGCGAACGAGCCGGCCCCCCTGCCCCTACCGCGGGAAGGATTTGACTACAGGCAGGGCATCCACCCTCAGGCCATACTTTCGGAACTCGTCGACCAGCCCGCTATAATCGAAATAGAGAATTATCTTTTCACCGACAAGCTCAGCGACGAGCGCCGCATGGCCGGCTATGCGGACGTGCACGCGGTGTACGATATCGGCATCGAGTACCTCGTAAGCGCTATACTGGATTTTCCCGCCTACCCCGATTACGCGCCGCGCATATTCTCCGCGAGCATAGCCGAGGCCGGCGGCGATCGTTTCCTATTGAACTACACCGTCGGCATCAGCTTCCTCGGCTTCCGCGTAGCCTACGAAACCGTCGAGGAAACCCTGGTCACGCGCTATGAAGACGGCAGCATGCTCACGCGGAGCAGGCTCATAGCCAGCCCCGACGGCAATCTCTTCGAGCACTACATGTCCATGTACCTCTGCGAGGTACGGGTGAACGGCAAGAGCATGACCTACATACGCTATTTTAACCGCCCCGGGCTGCGCAAGCCCTTCCCCGGCATGCTCGCCGTGGCCAAGGCCTTTACCCCCGGCGAGAGCCGCCATCAGCTGAACGCCTTAGCCAAGGAAGCAGCCAGGCGCTCCAAGGCGGCCCGTTAGCGAAGCCTACCCGGCCAGTGCCGGGCAAGCGCCGGGCCGACGACGAGCGACCAGCAAGTGCTAGGCCGTCGCCGCTCGCTTACCACTCCAATTCTATCAAGGCCGCGCCGGACGAGCGGGTACCTTCGCCCGAGACGGCCGATCCCGCGAGCCCGCTTACGGAAGCAGATCGG
>JBGSKZ010000366.1:0-32595 GCA_041741035.1 Treponematales bacterium | reverse complement strand
CGCAGCCGGCGGCAGCGAGGGCCGCGAAGGCGGCGGCTAAAAGCGCCGCGTACAAAGCTGTCGACGCACGGCGCCGAGCAAGGCTCCGAGCATCCATTGCATGCATTCGCGCGTTCATACCATTAAGTTTCGTTTCCCTGACTCGCCTTGTCAATTAATGAAAAAGTAAAAAAGGTCCATCGCATGCCGTCTTGACTGTTTCTTGAGGAGGAAAACGCCAGCGCCGATAGCGCAAGCCGCTAGGCTCAGGCGTTGCGGCTGGCGTTCCTGCCATCAAAGACTCAAGCTTCGGAGTAGCGCTTAGAGATACAGCTTCTCGAAGAGCGCGCGTATGCCGGCGGATTCGCGCAGGATGTTCAAGGCCAGGTCGGAATGCCCCTTGGCATAGCCGTTGCCTACGATGAGCTCGATGTCCTTGCCCACGCCCTCGGCTCCCAGCGCCGCCTTGGTAAAGGACGTGGCCATGGAGAAGAAATAGATGAGCCCCTGTCCTTTGGTAATGAGTATGGAGGTCATCTCAGTGTTCGGAACGTTCACGTTGTTGATGGTAACGTCGCAGCCGCGCTCGCCCGTTATGGCTATCACTTTATGGTACACGTCTATGGCGTCCGTGGCGTCAGCCACGATCACGTGGGTAGCCAGCCCCATGTCGATGATGCGCTGGGCGTTCGCCTGAGAATACTCCACGACTATCACCTTGCCATAGGGGCCGGCGTTCTTCATGGCCTGGTGGCAGCATAGGACGCCGGACTTGCCGCCTCCGCCTATGATACACACCGTATCGCCTTCCCTTACTAGGCGGTCGACCTGCGCCGGGGCGCCGGCTACATCGAGGACGGCCAGCGCGAGGTTTTCCGGAATATCGGTGGGAACCCTGGCGTAGATGCCGCTTTCAAACAATATTGCCTGGGCGTCGACATGGACCTGGTCATGGTCCGGATCGAGCTTACGTATGCGGCTGATCTTCAAAGGCGTAAGGGAAAGGGAAACCAGGGTGGCTATCCTATCGCCTTGCTTTAGCTTTTTATCGGGAAAATCCGGGCCCACTTCGCGTACGGTACCGATAAGCATGCCGCCCGAGCCGGTTACGGGATTCTGCATCTTCCCCCGCTCCGCCACTATGGACAGGATCATCTCTTGCATCTTGGCGGCATCGCCCGCGCAGGCTGAGCGTATCTGCGTATAGCTCGCGGAGTCGATGTTGAGGGTGCTCACGTCGATAAGCACTTCGTTGTCATAAATCTCCATGCTGTTGTCCAGCTTCATGGCAGGCTGAGGCAGTATTTTCCTGGAATCTAGAACCCGGTGACTGCCGTAACGGCATCCTTTACCCTTCGGCATACGCTGACCTCCGATAGTACTCTAGCAAGCGTTCATACATTGCGTCGCGCTTATCGCGGCTATTGTAATCAATCTTTGGATATGCTCCAATAGGGAATCATGAAGACTAAGCATATCCTAATAGGCTTCCTGGCCGTCATGGCGGGATTGATAGCCTTTGCCCTCTTTTTCCGGGCGGAGTTTATAGCCCTCTTGAACAGGCCCTCCTTACGCAGCCATGCCCTTTTTGTCCACATCGTGGCGAGTACCCTGTTCTTCGCAAACGCCGCGCTGGGCATGCTCTGGGAAATGCGCTGCCTGAAATCAGGAAACAAAGAGCTGATCCTCCATACCTACGGCACCGTAGCCTGGCTGGACGCCCGCCTCTCGTCGCCCCTCATCATACTCTCGCTCGTCTCAGGGCTAGCCCTCAGCTTCATGATGGGCGATCTGTGGAGCATAGGCTGGCTTTCCGCGGGCTTCATACTTTTTCTGCTTTCCGGCGCCTTATGGGTGGCGAGCGATATCCCCACCCAGTACAAGGTCAAGCGCCTGATGGCCGCGCTCGACCCCGCCGACCCGGCCCTACCCGAGGAGCTGATCAAGCTCCTTAAGTTGCGCTGGAAGATAGGCTTGGCGGGCGTCGCGCCTCTGGTGATCGTCTTCGCGCTCATGATATACAAGCCTTTTTAGCGTTATGAAGCTTGTCATAACGCAAGCAGAGATTATGTTCTCGCCGTATCTGCATTGCTACGCAAAATATCCCCTATCTATGGCCTACAGCTGAGCCGCCGGTCTACCCGATGTGTTCATTCTTATGCTGGTCGGAACCCTGCCCGATTATATTCAGGGCATCGTCAAAGTAATTCTTTGGCGTGAGGCGTAGCTCCCGGTCCGCCGCGCAGAAGCCCACGCCCAGGCTCGAAGGAAAGCGGCTTATATCCGCTAGCTTAGCGGCTATCGCAACCAGCTTCCCAGCAGGCGATTGTATTCTTCGAAATCGCTCCATGGATATGTGTGATCATCATTATGCAGTATTTCAAGCTTTGCGCCTGGAATCGCGTTCTGTATATCCTTGGCCGAATCGAGCATAGAGAGCGTTTCCCGCGACCCGGCCGTGACGAGCACGGGACATGCTATCCTATCGAGGCCTTGCGGGAGATAGAGACTTGACGCGAACGCGCTAACAGGCCTGTCAAGATTTTCCGTCCTCATCGAGCGTATATCGGACAGGTAGCGATCCGTCATGTCGGGATCGGGGAACTTGAACATTTGGGCCTGCAAGCGCGCGAGCCAATCGCTTCTGAGCATCCAGAGACTCAGCCCGTTAAGCGCGTGGCTGTTCATCATAGCCGCGAGGGCTGAGGGACGGACCAAGGCGCTGGATAGCACTGCGCTCGCCGCGCGCGAGGGGTGTCGAACCAGCGTCTCGAGGACGACCTTGGCCCCGAGAGAATGGCCGACGAGCCGGGCCTTGCCTGAGAGACAACATTCCCTTATCAAAGCGGCCAGATCATCGGCGACCGATTCGATACTCATAAATGGCGTTGCTCTATCCAGCCCGTGGTCTGGTAGATCGACGGCGATGGTCCTCAAAGACGCTACGATATCAAGCTGCTTTTTCCACATCCATCCGGCCATTCCCGCTCCGTGCACGAATACGACGCACGGAGCATCTTTAGGCCCAGAGTCATAGCTGATCTTCATGCTTATCCTCCTTTTTTTTGTCGGCGCAGCTCTTCCCTCATCGCGCGGGCGGTATCCAGATGAGACGGAGGCCCGCTAAGGCGGATATTGCGTATCCCCATTCAGTTCCCTGCCGCGCCCCGGCAGTTGTGCCTCCCAAGATTTCCGGGCCGAAAGCGAAGGCGCAACGGACATAGGGTTCGACGCGTATCGTCGATGCGGCCTTGCCAAGGGACCAGCCCGCCTCGGCTAGGGCGAAGGCCTTGAGAGCGAGCAGGCTGTAACCCGCCGATTCTGATGCCCAGGGAGCGGCGGATGCCCGCGCCGCGGCGATTCCGGCTCCCGATCCCGCGAAGAATCCAAGGGAACCCGCGGGCCGCCAGCGCGCGCTTCCAGATAGGTCGAGCTGCAGAGAGAGCATGTCGCTGGTGCCGGCCGCGTAGAGGCCAGGCTCGAGCACCACCGACCAAAGGTCTTCGATGGGGAACTCCAAGCCCCCGCGCAGGTGCAGGGACCCCGTAGCCGCGCCCAGGCCTGCGGCCGCGAGGTCGACATAGGCTGTCCTGCCTTGGGCTGCAAGGGGAACAGGGGCGAGCAAGGCCAGAATGAAAAGCGAAATGATCGCGAGCCGCGCCGCCTTAGTTTTCAAGGGCATCTTGTACCGCCTTCATCAGGGCTTTCGAGGTGTAGGTAACACCGGAGACGACGTCGACATCGAGGCTTTGCGCGGCGATTATCCTCGCCGGCAGTTCGCGGAAAAATTCAGCGCTTTGCATGACCTGGGGCTCGACGAGCTCGATCGCCGTGATTGAACCCGAGGCTACGCTCAGGTCCACGGCGACATGACGGAAGGCGGCGAAGGCACCTGCGGGCAGGGCTATCGTGTACGATCCGCGGTACTCGCCGTCGGGCTTGCCAGGGAGAGCCGCGAGCGAGGCGGGAATAGCGTCGGTCCAGGCTTCCGGGGCCATGACGAGCATGCCAGAGCAGCCGGCGAGGATTACGGCCGTAAATACGGCAACCGTTAGGGTTACGAGCGCGGCGGCGCGGCTACGGGCGGGCCGTCTCATTAGAGGCCTCCTTGGGCGCGTATGGCCGCGTAGACGGCGTCGCGCAGTGACTTTTCCCGGGGATCGTCGCTCGCGTAGTAGCCCATCTTAGTCATCTGGTACGCAAAGCCCAGCTGGGCGTCGGGGTCGGCGAAGGCGAAATTGCCGCCAGCGCCGGCCGTGCCGTAGGCCTTTGGGCTAGAGCCGAAGGAGAGGGCCGGGCCGGGGCGCATATAGCCTAGGGAATACCAGGAATCGAATCCCATGACCTCGTCGAGCGGTCCCGCCGGGGGAGTCGCGGGCGGCGCCTCAAGTAGGGCGAGGGTGTCCGCCCCGAGGCCGAGCGTTTCGCCGCCCGTCGCGAATTCTCCATAGGCCTTGGCCATCGAGCGCGCCGTGCCTATGCCGTTGCCGGCGGCCAGCTCGATAGTCCAGCCTGCGCGGGAGCTAGGATCGTAGTCCTTGGGGATGCTGAAAGATTTCATGATGTAGGAATTCAAGTCGAGGATTTTAGCCCGCATTCCCTTGGGCATCTTCCTGAGATTGAAAAGGCCCGCCGCGGGGCTGGTCATGATGAGCTTGGCGACGCGTGAATCGGGAATCTCCGCGGGCAAGCCGATGTAGAACTCAAGGCCGAGCGGAGCGGCTATCTCATCGGCGAAGTAGCGCCCGATACTGCGGCCGGCGGGATCGACTCTGCGAAGGAGTTCGGCCATATAGAGGCCTATGGTCGAGGAATGGTAGCCATGGCGCTCGCCCGGCGTCCAATAGGGTTTCTGCTTGGCAAGAAGGGCGGAAGCGAACTCATGGTCCATGACCCGGTCGGCCGGCAGGGCTTCATCCAGGAGGACAAGTCCGGCCTCGTGCGCTAAAAGCTGGCGAACCGTAATGGCTTCTTTGCCCGCTTGGGCGAACTCCGGCCAGTACGCGGAGACCCGTTCTTCGTAATCGATGAGGCCGCGCGAGCGGGCGTGGGCAAAGGTCATCGCGGCCATGCCTTTGGTGGCGGAGAAGACGAGTACCATCGTGTCCTCTTGCCAGGGGGCCCTCGTCTTTGCGTCGCGGTATCCGCCCCATAGGTCGACCACCTTTTCGCCCTTCCAATAAACGGCGCAAGCGGCTCCCGACTCGCCCCGCTCGGCGAAGTTGCGCTCGAATTCTTCCCGTACGCCCTCGAAGCCCGGGGCTACCCAGCCGCTTACGAGGCTTCCGCCCTGAGGCGCGCTCTGGCAGCCGCCGAGGGCCAGGACCGCCGCCGCGATCGTAGTCGCGGCCATGGTCAGCTTGCTAGCTCTCTTCATGATTCCTCCTTTGACAGGGGTCGCATACGCGGGCGTAGACGAACTGCCTGCCCAGAGCGCCAAGGGTAGCCATGGCGCCGTAGAAGGCGGAGCTGTCGACGTCACGGAGTGTAAGGACGGTGTCCCCTTCCTCCTCGCGGAGTTCACGATCTCCGAACCAGTCGGCCCACCCGTGGTCAAAGGTCCCTTGCACGCGAATCTCATAGCTTTTTCTGTCCATAGGGGGAGCATGACGCTAAGCCCCGGGCGGTTGAATCGGCCAAAAGTATGATTTGAAGTATTATGGAGGGATGATTTAGCGCAGGCCGAGCTCGCGGGCGCGGGCAAGGATGGCCACGCGGTTCGGAGCCTCGAGCTTAGCCGCGATGTGGTAGAAATGGGTCTTCACGGTGGATTCCGATACGAAGAGCCGCTCGGCGATCGCGCGGTTCGATAGGCCTTCAGACAGGAGGGCGACGACCTCGCACTCGCGGGCGCTGAGTATGCCGGCGAGCGCCGACCCGGGCACTTCGCCGGCGCGGTCTCCCAGGGCGGCCAGGAGCCTCGCCGCAAGGGCCGAGGCCGCGTCGGTTCCGCCATTGCGCCGGATGAATGCGGAGAGTAGCGGCCGCAGCCCCTCGCCCTGATCTATATAGCTGCTGAAATAGCCTTCGGAAATGCCGGGCTCAAGGCTCTCGTCAAGGGCGTCCAGCGCTTCCTTCTCATGCCCCGTTCCGGCGAAGGCTAGAGCCTCCTGGGCCTTAGCCGTCACGAAGAGCCGACCCCAGCCGCCCGCCGCCGCTTCCGCCGCGAGGCTCCGGGCGAGCGGCAGGGCTTCGTCAAATTTTCCGCGTGCCAGGAGGCGCTTGATCTCGCCGCTTCTGGCCGTGCCCATCGCGCTAGCGTCGTCGCGCCAACGATCCGGAATCGGCCAGGGCGACGCTTCGGCGGAGCCGGAAAACAGGGCGGCGCGGGCGCGAAGATCCTGGATCGACGCCTCGAGGCGCGGCAGGATCCCGCCGCGGGCCTCTAGTTCGGCGGCCCGCTCCAGGAATCGCTTAGCCTCGCTGAGTTCGCGCCTTGCGAGGAGCAGGCGTATATGGATGGCATATACCTCGAGCCCTGTGTTCGGGTTTCCTCCCGCTTGCGTGGCGGCCAGGGCTTCCGCCGCCTGGCCTTCGGCGCGTTCGACCTCGCCGCGCTCGTAGAGGATGTCCGCGTAGGCCGCCCTGAGTTTCGTTACGGAGCCGAAGGGGGCTTTGCCCCTCGAAGCGTCTGTCAACGCCTCTTCTAAGAAGCGCTCAGCATCGTGAAGCCTGCCTGCGATGGCGGCGGTAGTGCCGAGTTCGTAGCGCGCGACGGCGACCTGCCAGGGACTGTCATAGCTCTCGCCCAGGGTTCGAAAGCGATCGAACTCGGCATACGCGGCCTTGAAGCGGCCCTCCGCCCTAAGCGCTACGCCGAGCGCGAAAAATACGACGCCGAGCGGATAATAGTCGCTAGGCGCGAGATCGGCCTCCGCGGCCTTCGCCTCGGCGGCCGCCTCCGGGTTCCTTCCCCGAAGGAGCAGGATAAACGCGCGCAGCGCGGCATAGCTACCCCTCATGTAGGCCCCGTCCTTTCCGCCAAAGCGCTCGATATCCGGGGCGGTCTTGGCCATCCAGGACTCTGCCTCCGGAATGCGGCCCTGGAAGAACCGTACCCAGGCGGCTAGGTCGTCGAGGCGGGCGCGCTTGCGTATCTCGGCCTCGCCTATGGCCTCGAGATAACGGTCGAGGGTGGCGAGCTCGCCGCTGCGGAGGAAGTCGATTCCTTCTAAGACGCGCGCGGCTTCTACCTTGTTTCCGGCGCGAAGGTAAAGATCCAGGGCCGACTCCCGATTCCCGCGCGACTCATGCCAGACGGCCGCCTTGGCGAGCAGTTCCGCCTCGGCCCCCGGCGCCAAGGCGCGGAGCCGAGCGCGGAGGGTTTCCGCGAACAGGTGATGGTAGCGGTGCCAGCGCCCCTCGTCGTCGAGCGGCACGAGGAAGAGGCCCGCGGTTTCGATACGCTTGATCATCGCGGCCGAGCCGCCGGCCGGCCCTATCGCGGCGTCGCAAAGCTCGGCACAGAAGCGTTCCAGTACGGCGCTTCTTAGAAGGAAGGATTGCGTCTCCTCCGATTGAAAGCCCAAGACTTCCTCGGTCAGGTACTCAAGGACGAAGCGGTCGCCGCCTGAAAAGCCGGAGATAAAAGCTTCGACGTCCATTTTTCTTCCAAGGGATATCGCGGCGAGCCTGAGACCGGCGCCCCAGCCCTCGGTCTTGTCGGCGATTTTTCGCGCTTGCTCCGGGCTGAGCCTATCAAGCGCGGCGCCGCTTAACAGGGACGCCGCCGCCTCGGGCGTGAACCGAAGATCCTCGGCGCGTATCTCGGCGATAATGCCTCCCGCCCTGAGCCTCGCCATAGGCAGGGGCGGGTCGCAGCGGGACAGTATGATAATGCGAAGCCGTTCTGGCGGGCGCTCCGCGAAGCGCGCAAAGGAGCCGAGGACCTCCTGCGAAGATATGAGGTGAAAATCGTCCAGCACGAGCAGGCTATGGCCGTCTATGGAGTCTACAGCCTCCGCGAGCGCGGCGGCGAGTTCCCTGGTGGCAGGGGGCTGGGGAGCCCTCGTAGCGGAGAGCAGCGGCGCGAAGGGCGAGCTTTCCTCGGGTTCCACGGCGGCGAGCTCAAGGGCTCCGGCCACGGCGCCCCAGAAGCGCACGGGATCATCATCCTCCCTCTCAAGAGATACCCAGGCTATGCGCGGAGCCGGTCCTGGAAGCGCCGCGCCGGCAGGGTTCGCTGATAGGGAGGCCAGGTACTGCGTGGCAAGGGAGGTCTTGCCAAAGCCGGCAGGCGCCGAAACGAGGACGAGGGGAGAGCCGAGGCAGGTCTCGAGCTTGTGGATGAGCTCGGGGCGGGGAAGGAGCCCCCGCATGGGCTTGGGAATCCGTACTTTCGCCCGCAGGATTTGATCGGCCACAGCGGCCAGTATAGCATACGAAGCAACGAATGGCAGCCCGAAGGGGCTTCATTAGCTGGCCGATCAGGTCCCTGCTTTTCGCTTGCTTAACCATCCTTAGGCGTAATCGTAGGCAGCCGCGACTCGGCTCGCAACTTAAGTCCCCAAAGCATGGCGGGCTGCTGTATGGTCGCCCCGGCGAGGTCGTTCATAAACCAAGCGGCGACCCTGGATCCGAAATCATCCCCTATACGCATGCGAAAGCGCGCAAGGAGGCGGCTTCGCCCGTTCGGCAGCGGCTCGACCGAGAAGGTCCAGGCTACATTGTTCCCGCCCAGCTTGTCCGGCTCAGCGACGAGGACGAGGAGGCGGGGAACTTCCGCCTTTGCTATGGTCATGCCAAGGGCCGGCACGAGATGGATCTTGTCACCTTCGCGGGGGTACTGGAACTCGGGAATGATCCTGAGGGCCGAAGACTTCCCGTCGTGGAAGTAATTAGGATCGGCCAGGCGGTTCACGAGATCGATGTTGTACCAGCCCGCCCGCTTGTAGCCTATCTGGACGAGCCACTTCCACACCGTGCCGGGAGAGGCGTCTATGTCGATGCCCTGCGTATAGCCGGCAGCCCCTTTCCCTACATACTCGTCCCCGGCCATGCGCGCCGCTATTTCGGAGGAGCGCGCGCCGAAGCCGCGCATCGCCGGCCCCGCCACGGCGAGATATAGGCCGAGGGCCAGGCAAGCCAAGGCGGACAGTCCGAGGAGGTCGCGGAACGAGCGCCAGAGGCTAAGCGGCAGGAGCCGCGGCAGGGGAAGGAAGGCCCGCGTCCTCATGCGATAGCCGTCATAGTCCTGGCCGAAGCGCGCGTGGAGTTCCCTTTCCTCGGCCTCGGCGGCCTTACCCGCCACGAGGCGGAAGAGGAGGGCGACCGGCAGGAAGAGCCAGGAATCGAGCAGCAAGGCAAAGGAGGGAAGGATCGAGAATATCCACCAGGAAAAGATGGGATTGCGCGAGAGGCCGTAGGCCCCGCGCGTAGCGAGGCGGCTTTTCTTCCAGGCTCGCACGAGCTCGAAGGCGGCGGAAGCCTGGAAAAGGGCGCCTAGGCCGAGAAGCTCGATGCCCGCGGCGAAGGCTATGCCGCGGAGCCTTCCCCAAACGGCGAAGGCCCCGGGGAAAAAGTACGTGAGAGCGAGGGCGGCAAGGAATGCCGGCATGAGCCTGAGCGCAAGGCGCGGAGCGTCGCCCATGATCGACATGACCCCTCCGCCGGCGATGGACTGCTTCATGTTCATGATTATCCTCCAAGCAAAAAAGCTAGCGTGGCTATAGGGCTATCCCTGCCCATCGCGTGTATAGTCGCGCTCGGCTATTGCCCTGATCAATCAGTCGAAAGGCTGATTTGGGGGGAACATGATCCATCGGGAACGGCCGGCAGGCTCAGGCTCAAGCATGAGGGCGGGGCTATGCGGATCCAGAATATTCTTCAATCCTTTGCTTAGCTAATTATGCTAATATGCTAGAAAAGGTTTGCCTTTTGCGCCGCCATTAGCTAATTAATGTCGAGAGGGCTGTATCAACGTGATGGATGCCGACATCCTGTTGAAAGACTTTTTCTCCCTTTTATTTTCGCCTGGCTTACTCTCATCTATGCGCTGACTGGCGCGCTTTTTCTACTCTACCGCTATGAATTTTTCGCCATCAGGAAAAACAACGGGGCGATTTCATGAAGAACTAAGCGCGCATGTTGCATATACGCAACCTGATTTTCAGAATGCCTAGTTGACCGCAGGATGGTACCTCGGCGGGCGGTGTGCCATAAAAATCAGAATATGGTTGCCCTCAAGCATACGAGCGCGTTGCATACTTATGTTTTCCCGCTTGCCCATTAATCCTGGGAATTTGTTGTATCGGCTGGGGTTTAACTTGTATACTAGCGCCGATAAACCAAATACGGAGAGAACAATGAACGCTTATCTTTTGCCTAATTCCCCCGAAGCTTTGATTCCCATAGTGTCCAGCGGCAAAATCCCCGCGCTGCGCGTTTGGCTGATGCTAGCTTTGCGTTCTGCGTTGTCGTTTGGCTTGCTGCTCCTGCTGGCGCTAGGGTATGCGTTTTTTGGGAAAGAATCCCCGATAAATGCCGCATCCGCCTGGTGGCTTTGGTTTGTCACGATATCGAACATCGCCTGTATCGTCTTGATGGTTCGTTTCGGCCGCAAGGAAGGCGTTCGTCTGCGCGATATTTATTTCGCGCGCCGCGCCACATGGAAAGGCGATCTGGC
Source organism: Treponematales bacterium (assembly GCA_041741035.1). Lineage (GTDB taxonomy): Bacteria > Spirochaetota > Spirochaetia > Treponematales > UBA12059 > UBA5200. Next base: position 21,992 of record JBGSKZ010000366.1, on the reverse strand, counting down.
TTGGTTCCTGCTAGCCGGGGTCGTCTCGGCTATCATTGCCATGCTACCTGGTACACTGATCGCGCAGGCGCTGTGGGGCGACGCTAATTACCCCAATAGCCTACTCTTTCAACCCCTGCCCCTATGGGCGATCTATCCTCTCTTTTTGCTTATGCCCACCACCCAGGCGCTGGCTGAATTGCCTATCTACTGGGGCTACGTAGCGCCGCGCTTGCGCGCCGCGGGGATGAGCCGTTGGCAGGTGATCGGCATTGTAGGCTCTGCTCTTTCCATCCAGCACATGTTCTTTTCATTTCAGCTGGACTGGCGCTACAACCTATGGCTGGCGGTTAAATTCTTGCCCTTCGCGCTCTGGACGGGATTAGTTTTGGAGCGTCGCCCAACTACCCTGCCATACCTGATGGCCATGCACTTCCTGTTGGATGCTTCGCTGCCCTTACTGCTCCTCTTGGCTGCAAAAGGCCTGCCTCTCTCAATGTAAATCCTCCTAAGCAATTTACCTGCACCCACGAAATAGCGCTCCTGCCGTTTTGAAAGCTACCGCCGCTGATAGGCGGGCTTGCGCATTCTGCATCAGGAGTCGATCAAGCGCTAGGTTCCCGCGCCGGCTTCCGTCGAAGCCGCCGGGAAACCCTCGCCGTTTTAATAGGCTAAATCCGCGAGCCCCCATTCCTTAGCCAGCTGGGCCGCGTCCCTCTCGCGGTACAGCGCGCCGGAGCGGTAATCGGCCCAGAGCGTATCTGCTTCGCGCTCAGGGTCATGGCCTAAGCCTATGCCGCGCTTTTGGAAATAGCCTAGAGCGTTGCGGATATCGCGCGCGAGGAGAGCGAACGCGTTGCTTGAGTATCTGGCGTCAGCCGCCTGGGGAAGGTCGATGATGACGGGCCTGCCCCCACGCACGAGGATGTTATAGGGCGATAAGTCGCCGTGGATTATGTCCAGGGCTAGCATGGCGCGCAGAGCGCCTAAGAGCTCGGCCAGTACTACCTCTCCCCGCGCGCCTTCCAGGTCTAGCTCAATGAGGCGCGGCGCCGCCTCGCTTCCTTCGCTAATGAATTCCATGGCAAACGCGCTGGCCGTGGCGGCAAGGGGCTTGGGAACGGGTAGGCCCGCGGAGTAAAGGCTTTCCATGGCGGAGCGCTCCGAGTCTACCCAGTACGCTTGCATAGAAGCGCTCGATGAAAGCATGTGCAGGATATCCCTGCGCTTCCTGATGGTGCGGCCTATGCGCCCGTCTAGATACTCTTTTGCGCCTTTAAAACTGCGGCTTTCTATGTCCTTATAGATCTTAATGGCCGCCTCGGCGCAGCCTGAGGCTCCATGGGCCGGGCAGCGGTATACCGATGCCTCTTTGCCGCTCTTTATTAAAACGCCTGGCGCCGTGATCACGGCTTGCCCTATGAAATGCTCGAATACCTGTTCGTGTTCCAAGATGAGATCCTTCTACCTGTCGGCGGCGCCAGCCTCCGGGCGGCGCTAGCGCCTTCCGGCGCTGGGGCTTGCGTGTGTAGGGTTCGGATCTCGAGAAGGCGCGGGCGTACCGCTTACGCGGCGACGAGCGCGGAGAGCCGCCCTGGCTTTTCTAGCGTGGATTGAGCGCTGTCGGGCATATGGCCTCCTTGCGCGCGCTTGGCGCCGCGTCGCTTGGATAATATTATCGTAGGGCATGCCGTGAGGCTAGGGAAAGCTATTTTTAAGGCGTTCTTTCCTAGGGCCACCTACGCCGCCGCGATACCTGTAATGGGCGATATTCCTGGGCTAGCCCCGCCTCCGCTGCCTTTCTCCCCTTTCCCGGAGCGGCGCACGAGGCGGGCTTAACGCAGTCCTTGCGCTTTTTCGCTCCGGTCTATATACTGCCGCCGCCCAGCCATGATTCTACACATAGTAATATAGTGGGCCGAGGAGTTTGCCATGGGGTACGGCATAGTCAGCCAAATACTCAGGTCGCATCTGGTCGAAGGCAGCATCGTGCCTCCGGGCGAACTGGGCATCCGCATCGACCAGACCCTTACGCAGGACGCGACCGGGACGATGGCTTACCTGCAGTTCGAGTCTATGGGTATAGCCCGCGTAGCCACGGAACTGTCCGTATCGTACGTGGACCACAATACCGCGCAAATGGGCTTTGAGAACGCCGATGACCACGCGTACCTGCAATCCGCGGCCGCGCGCTTCGGGGTAATTTACTCAAGGGCAGGAAACGGCATTTGTCATCAGCTGCATCTGGAACGCTTCGGCAGGCCGGGCGGCACCTTGCTCGGCAGCGACAGCCACACGCCCATGGGGGGCGGCTTGGGGCAGTTGGCCATAGGGGCGGGAGGGCTGGACGTCGCGGTGGCCATGGGCGGAGGGGCTTTCTTCCTGCCGGCTCCCACGGTGCTTCTCGTGCGGCTGACGGGCCGGCTGAGCGGCTGGGCTAGCGCCAAGGACGTGGCGCTAAAGCTATTATCCATATTGGGCACTAAGGGCAACGTGGGCGTTATTATCGAATACGGCGGACCCGGCGTGGCCACCCTGTCGGTGCCTGAGCGGGCAACCATCGCCAATATGGGCGCCGAGCTGGGGGTGACGAGCTCCGTTTTCCCCTCCGATGAGCGCACCAGGTCCTTTCTTGCCGCCCAGGGCCGCGAAGACGACTGGTCGGCCCTGGAGGCCGAAGCGGGCGCCGGCTATGACCGGGTCATCGAGCTTGAGCTAGGCGGCGTTGAGCCGCTTGCCGCCTGCCCCCATAGCCCGGGCAATATCCGTACCCTGCGCGAGCTAAAGGGCTTGAAGGTCGATCAGGTATGCATAGGTTCCTGTACCAACTCGTCCCTTAAGGATATGCGTAGCGTGGCCGCCATCCTGCGCGGCAAGACCGTGCATCCCGGCGTGTCGCTGGGCGTTGCGCCCGGCTCGCGCCAGGTTATGCGGGCCTTGGCCAAGGACGGCTCGCTTAGCGATATTATTGACGCGGGCGCACGCATACTCGAGAGCGCCTGCGGCTTTTGCATAGGCAACGGCTTTTCGCCGGGCAGCAAGGCCGTGTCCTTCAGGACTTCCAACCGCAATTTTGAGGGTAGGAGCGGTACCCCCGATGCCCAGGTTTACCTGGTAAGCCCCGAAATAGCGGCCCTCTCTGCCTTGGAAGGATGCGCTCCGGACCTTGCCGAGCCCGGCCTGGCAGCGGCCGGATTTGGGCGGCCCGATAATCCCGAGCCCGAGCGCTACGAGCTTGACGACCGCATGTTCATATTCCCCGATACCGCCGCCGCCGCGCCTATCATTCGGGGTCCCAATATAGGCGAGCCTCCGCGTACCTTGCCCTTTCCGGAGGGCCTCTTCGGCCGCGTAGCCATCAAGGCCGGGGACAAGATCAGCACCGACCACATCATGCCAGCCGGTTCCAGGCTCAAGTACCGTTCCAATATACCGGCCTATTCAGCCTTCGTCTTCGAGGGCCTGGATCCGGGTTTCTCCGCGCGTTGCGCGAGCTTGCGCGACGCGGGCGCGCACGCCGTCGTCGTGGCCGGCGAGTCCTACGGCCAGGGCTCGAGCCGCGAGCACGCGGCGATCTGCCCCATGTACCTTGGGGTAAAGGCCGTGCTCGCCAAGTCTTTCGAGCGCATACACGCGGCCAACCTCGTCAATTTCGGCATCGCCCCCCTCATTTTTGTCCGGGCTTCCGACTACGAGGCCATAGCGCGGGACGAGGCTATCGAGGCCGCCGATATTCGCCGCGCTATAGAGGAGGGCGGGAATCCGCGCTTGTCCATAGGCGGCAGGGACGTCGAGTGCAGGCTGGACTTATCGCCGCGCCAGAGGCGCATACTCCTGGCCGGCGGCCTTTTAAACCTGAGAAACGATTGAGGCTTTGCGCGCGAAGCCGAGAGGAGCACGCTCATGCATACGGTAGTACTGATACCCGGAGACGGCATAGGGCCGGAAGTAAGCGCGGCCGCCAGGCGCATCGTCGAGGCTACGGGCGTTGGCATACGCTGGGTGATGGCGGAGGCCGGAGCACAAGTCCTTGAGAAGACCGGGGAGCTGGTGGCCCAGTCAAGTTACGAGGCCATCGCCGCCCACCGCGTCGTGCTTAAGGGTCCCATTACAACGCCCATAGGCACCGGCTTTAAGAGCGTCAACGTAAGCCTCCGCCAGAAATACGGGCTGTACGCCAATATTCGGCCCATACGCAGCACGGGTTCCCAAGCGCCGGCCATAGACTTCGTCATATTCAGGGAGAATACCGAGGACCTGTATGCCGGGCGCGAGATAAGGATATCCGACGACGAAGTCCACGCCATTAAAGTGATCACCCGCGGCGCGAGCACGCTCATAGCTAAAGCCGCCTTCGACTTTGCCAGGGCGAACGGCCGCAAGACCGTAACCGCGGTGCATAAGGCCAATATCATGAAGCTGGCCGACGGCCTATTCCTGGAAGCCTTCCGGGCGGTGGCCTCCGCGTATCCCGAAATCAAGGCCACCGAGGTGATCGTGGACAATATGTGCATGCAGCTGGTCATGCGGCCAGACGCCTACGACGTGATCGTTACCGAGAATCTCTATGGCGATATACTCTCCGACCTCGGGGCCGGGCTCATAGGCGGCCTTGGCCTGGTGCCGAGCGCCAACATAGGCGCGGACTGCGCTATCTTCGAGGCGGTGCACGGCAGCGCTCCCGACATAGCGGGCAAAGGCCTGGCTAATCCCATAGCCCTCACCCTGAGCGCCGCCATGATGCTCGATCACCTGGGAGAGCAGGCGGCGGCCAAGGCTATCAGGAGCTCCGTGGAAGCCGTTATGGGAGCTAAGGCCGTTCTCACGCCCGACTTGGGCGGAGCGGGCGATACCGAAAGCCTGACTAGGGCCATAATAGCGGGCTTAGGCTGAAACGCCGCGGCGCGCCGGAGGATAGGCAATGAGCAAAGAGACCCTTACCATCTTGGACAACCGCACCGGCCTGAGCTACGAGCTGCCCATAGAATCGGGTACCATAAAGGTAAGCGAGTTGCGGAATATACGAACCGGTCCGGAGGACTTCGGCCTCATGGGCTACGACCCGGGGCTGGGCAATACGGCGGCGGTGAAAAGCTCCATCACCTACGTGGACGGGGAACAGGGCATACTCCGCTACCGCGGCTATCCCATAGAGGATCTGGCCGAGCGGGCGGACTACCTGGAAACCGCGTACCTGGTTATCTTCGGCCAGCTTCCCGACCCTGCACAGCTGGCCGAGTGGTCGGACGGCGTGAACCGGCACGCCATGCTGCATACCAATATCCAGAAACTCATAGAGACCTTCCGCTATAACGCGCATCCTATGAGCGTGTTCATAAGCTCGGTAGCCTCCCTTGCCACCCTCTACCCGGATTCGCGCAATGTTACCGATCCGGCCAATCGGCGCCTGCAGGTGGAGCGCATGGTGGGCAAGGTAGCCACGATAGCTGCCTTCACCTACCGGCATAACATGGGCTGGCCCATCAATTATCCCGACGAGAGCCTGGATTTCATCGGCAACTTCCTGCGCATGATGTTCCGCATGACCGAGGTCAATTATCTGCCTAATCCGGTGCTGGTGAGGGCCTTGAACATACTTTTCCTGCTCCACGCCGACCATGAGCAGAACTGCAGCACCAACACCATGCGCGCCATAGGCTCAAGCCAGGCCGATCCCTACTCGGCCCTAGCGGGCGCGGCGGCCGCCCTCTATGGCCCGCTCCATGGCGCGGCCAATGAGGCGGTGCTCCAGATGCTCGAGCAGATAGGCCGGCCCGAGAACGTGGCGGCCTTCGTAGAGCGCGTTAAGAAGGGCGAGGGCCGCCTGATGGGCTTCGGCCATAGGGTGTATAAGAATTACGATCCTCGCTGCCGCATCATAAAGAGGATAGCCAACGAAGTCTTTCAGGTAACCGGCGGGAATCCCCTCCTGGACGTGGCCCTGGAACTGGAGCGCATAGCCCTGCAGGATGAGTACTTTATAGCGCGTAAGCTCTATCCCAATGTAGATTTCTACTCGGGCCTGATATATCGCGCCATGAAACTGCCGGCGAGCATGTTCACGGTGCTCTTCGCCATACCCCGCACCTGCGGCTGGGTGGCCCACTGGATGGAAATGCTCACCGATCCCGAGCAGCGCCTGGTGCGCCCGAGGCAGATATATACCGGCCATGGGCTGAGGCACTAGGCCTGGCGGAGGCTATAAGCCGAGGCGAGCCAAGCTTGGCGGCTCCCGGCTACGCAAGCTCCTTGTCGAAGAACCATACGCTGCGCCCCGTGCCTGGCATGGCCGCTTGGGACCTGAGCGCAAGGCCGAAGCGCTCGTATACGGGCAGGTTGGCGGGGTCGGTGGTTTCCAGCATATACGAGCCGAAGCCCGCCTCCTTAAAGCGCTCCTCGGCGTAGGCGAAGCCGCGCTTCATGATACCCCGCCCCTTTAAGGAGGGCTCTATAGCGGTGGTATAGAGGTGCAGTCCGCGCGGGTCGATAGGCATGCCGCGGTGGTATTCGTCTATGGACGCGCTGAAGGCGCGCATGGAGGCGAGTTCCCGGCTTTTAAGCGATAGAAGAAAGCTTAAGGCGGCAGGCAGCGCGCCGCGGCGGAGTATGCGCCTAAAGGATACCTGCTCGCGGTCGGCGTTTTCCATGAAGGTGGTGTAGCCTACGGCCCGCCCGCTTTCCACGCTTACCACGATATGGCCGTAGCGGTTTATCACCGAGGCCATGAAGGAGAAGAGGGCGTTTAGCGCGCGTTTCCTCCGCGCGGGCTCCGGCACTACCCGCTTCCAGTTATCGTGTTCCATGAAGGCGTCGCTCATGAGGTCCGCCAAGGCGCGCAGGCCCGCGCGGTCCAGCATGGGCTCCCGCCGCCCGTCTGTATAGTACACCATGGCGGCCCCCTAATACCTGTCCTGGCAGGCCCGCAGGAAGGCCAGGGCGAGCCTGTCCAGCTTTAAGATGTAGTCCACGCCCTCGCAGCTGAAATTGAGGTTGCTTCGCATGGTTAGGGACACGTCGCTCAGGGCCTCGAGCTCGAAGTCGCGGTCAAGCGCCCCGCTCAGGGCCAGCTTGGCGTCCCGGTATTCTGCGCGTACCTCGCCAAGTTTAGTCTGCTTGAGCGCGCGGTAATCGTTTATGTAGAGGGTGCCCGACGAGGAGAAGGCCGCCCGTCGCAGTTCCGCGGATAGGCCTTTCTGAAAGCGGTCCCAATCCGCGGGGCTGTCGTAGGCCCAGCCATGCATGAAACCGTACTCGTCCAGGCTGCCTTTCGCGCCGCAGGACAGGCAGGATAGCTCGTTGCCTGAGGCGGCCATGCTGGCTATGGCGCTGCAGGCGGGGCATACGTAGAGTACGTCCTCCAGGCCTTCCGCGCCTCGCTTAGCGGGATGCCTGGCCATGAGCGAGCGCTGGGAGGCGTATTCGTCGTGAGCGAGGCGGGAGGCTATACGCCCGTGGATTTCTCCCAGCGGAAGCGCCGCCGCCTCCGCCGAGCTCAGGGCCAGCTCGTAACGCAGCTCTATGGCGCGCCCGCCCCGTGCCGCCTTTGCCCAGCGCGGCGCCGAGAGGTAGCCGCCGCTTACCCGGCAGGTGATGACGTCCAGTCCCAGCTTGCGCACGAGCATGGCCACGGCCTTGGGCAGCTCGCCCGAGCGGCCGAAGAAGGAAATGTCGCCTTCGGGGAAGAGGAGCACCGGATAGCCGGCCGCCACGGCCCGCATGAGCTCCTTTACGGTGCGTACGTCGCCTCCGCCCTTAGGCGCCATGATGCAGCGGGCCACGTAGCTTAAGACGAAGCGTTCGAAGGGATTGACGAACATGTCCCTGCTGGCCACGATCTGCGGCGTTATCTTAAAGGGCAGGGGCACGTGCACGACGTCCATGGCGAAGCTGTGGTTGGCCAGTAGCACGAAGGGCTCGTGGCGGGCGAAATCCACCCCGGGGCCTTTGTAAACCACCCTCTTTGCCACCAGGCGCATCCATAGCTCGATGGCGGGGCGCAACAGGAAGAATGCCAGATCGGAACTGCGGTCGGCGAAGCTTTTGGCCATATAGGTATGGGCTCTGTTAGCCTAGGAGCGACAGCAGCCTGGCCATGAGCACGCCAAGGTAGTTTCCTATGGCGTAGCCCACTATGCCCGCGGTTATGCCCGGCGCTATGAGCCTGCGGTCTCCCAGTGCGCCTGCCACGAGCCCCACGAAGGGCGGCGAGCAGATGGCGGCCGTGGAGGATATCATCACCGTGTTCCTGTCCAGCCTAAACAGCCTGGATAGTACGATATGAATGATCATGGAGGCTATCAATACATAGGCTACCATAAGGAAGACGAAGGGGCTCGCGCCCAGTATGCGCCGCAGGTCCCCCATGGCGCCGGCGGAGAAGCTGAATACCAGAATGAAGTATTCGCCTAAGGCGAAGCTGCCCTGGGTATTCCGCACGGGCTTGATGAAGCTCAGGGCTATGGCCAAGGTCGTTATGCCCAGTATCACGGCCATGGTCTGCAGATCGGCCGGGAAGAGTAGGCTCAGGCCGAAGGACGCGGCTATGGCGAGCAGGCACAGGCCTGCATTCCGCGCCAGGGCAAGCTTGGGCGACGACTTGAGCACGGCGCCGATGAAGGGGAAGCGTCTGTGCAGCACCGAATCATAGAGTTCCTGGCCCGGGTGCGCCTCGGGCGCCGGTTCATCGGCGGGCAGGGCGGGCGTTTTTAGGAACCAGCCGAATACCCGCTTGGCGGCGGTAATGAAAAAGAGTATGTACAGCGCGCCCAAGGCCACGTCGGCCGCGTGTACCGCAAGGTACAGGTCGTTGTCCACGCTCAACGCAATACGGAGCGCGGCGAGGTTAGGGGTGCCTCCCGTATACACGCCTACCATGAGCCCCGCCAGCTCGGGGTACGAGGGCAGGGCGGCCGCGAAGAGGGGCACGCCGATAGTCACCGCTAGGACGACCGATACGGAAGCCAAGGCCATGCCGAGTATAACCTTACCCGTAGCCTTGCCCCAGGAGCGCACATCCAGGGTAAAGAGCATGAGCGGTATGGACAGCGCGACGCTGAGCGTGGCCATCAGGTCGAAGGCGTTGAAGGCCGATTGGCCCCGCAAAAGGGTATTGCCCAGCGCTATGCCCATAGCGTAGGAAGCGAGGAGGGGGTTTAGGAAGGAAAGCGGCTTCACCTTGTCCCGGAGTATCTGGACGAAGGCCGGGAAGAGGAGAGCCAGGAGCGCGTAGGGTATCATCGACATGCATGACCTCATTTCCTGCGGAAAGCGGCGATGCATCCGCTCGAAGCGCATCGCCTTAGGGGCCAATTGTAGAAGCGGCCGGCGCAATGGTCAATGAAATAATCCTCGTCCCGTACTTGCCCGGGGCGAGCCTGGGGTTCTATACTGCCCGCCATGGTACACAGCGCAAACCTTAGCGTACGCTCCTATGAATGCGATGCCTATGGGCACGTGAACAACGCCAACTACCTCAATTACCTTGAATTCGCGCGGCACGAATACCTGAAAGCCATAGGTTTCGATTATGCGGGCTGCATGGAACAGGGCTACGGGCTTTACGTTACCCGGGTGGAAATAGACTTTAAGAAGCCGGCCGTGCTGGACGACCAGCTCTGCATAGAGTCGCGCGCTATCAAGAGGGGAGCCGTTTCTGGCACCATGGAGCAGCGCATACGCTTAGGCGAGGCCCTGATCGCGCAGGCCCTCGTGTCCTGGGCCTTCGTCGACGCAAGGGGCAGGCCGACGAGGATACCCGAAGCCTTCGACGTTCCCGGCCTGGCTCCGGACGCGTGAGGCCGGCTCGAAGCGCCTTGAAGCTGCCGACTTCAGCGTAAGGCGTCTCGCAGGGCCAGTATCAGGTTCTCCGTGTCCGGGGGTTTATGATTAGTCTGGGCTATGTTCGGGCTATTATATGAAGTGATGAACCTGCCATCGACCACGATACCGGGCGATCTTGCCGTGCTTATGTACAGCGCGAGCGCGGCGGGCTTGAATATCTCCTCGGAGTGCTGTGCCGCTATGATCAGCCTTTCCTCGTAAGCTCGTTTGAGTACCTCGATCATTTCTTGAGGAATGGCATAGCGGCCTGAACCCATACAGGGTACTAGAATGGCCCTATAGTCCTTAACCCTGACGTCCTCGAAACGTACATCGCAAGCTAGCGCTTTGTTGCCCGCTCTTAGCTCGACGCCATCCATCGAGGCCAAGCGATAGGGCAGCCCGTAGCGATCAAGGCTGTCGACCATGACGCCAAGCTCATTCTCCAGGGAGAAGTCAAGATCGATGGACTCGGTGCGCACGAGGATAAGTACCGGCTTCGCGGCGCAGGAGGCAAGGCAGAAAACGAGGGCGGAAACCAAGCCGACGATAGCGGTTATTTTGGTTTTTTCGGGCATATAGTACTCCTAATGGACGCTCGCTATGCCAGATGTTAAAATAAGTTTATGTCAATGTCAATAAATATTTATTACACTATCGGCGCTTCGGGCCGCGGAAAAACCGGGCAGCGCCCGATTTTCATCGCGATTATCATTCACTGACGGGCATTTTCGGGTTACAATCCCCACCATGCAGAACAGCCTTTATAGCTTCGTGCTGGTGGACGACGAGCCGGAAATCCGCGACGGCATACGGGATACCATAGCCTGGGAAGAGCATGGCTTCCGTTTCGCGGGCGCTTACGCCAACGGCAGCGAGGCCTTGGAGGCCGCCGAGCGCAATCCGCCCGACGTGCTTATGACCGATATAAACATGCCCTTTATGAACGGCCTCGCCCTGAGCGAGCGGCTCGCGTCGGTGGCTCCCGCCACTAAGGTGATTATAATATCCGGCTACGACGACTTTGAGTACGCGCAGAAGGCGCTTAAGCTCCAGGTATTCGACTACGTGGTTAAGCCCATAACCCCCGGCGAGTTCAAGGCCGCCTTGGCGCGGCTCAAGGCCCTCCTCGACGGGGAGCGCATGGCGCGGCAGGACCAGGAGCGGATACGGAGCCAGCTGGCGGAAAGCCTGCCCCATATAAAAGAGCGCTTTCTTAACAAGCTTATAACGGGGAAGATAAAAGGCACGGCCTTGGCGGAGCGGGTCGCCTATTTCAGCCTCTCGCTCCCGCTCGCGGGCGCGGCCTATCAGTGCCTGGCCATCGATTTCGCGCGGAGGCGGAGCGGCGAGGAGTTCGACCTTGAGCTGCTGTCGGAACGCAATGTCCTTGAGGCTCAGCCGGGCGAGCGCCAAAACCGCATACTCTTCCAGGACGCCGAGGACCGCTTGATAGCGCTCAGCTGGGGCGCCCAGTCCGCGGCGCTGTATAGGGAGGGCTTGCGCTCGGCCGAGGCCATACGCCGGGACTTGCTGAATGCCGGGCTCGGCGACACGGTCATTGGGGTGGGGGAGGCGGTGCGCGAGCTGGAAGGCCTAAGCCAGAGCTATAGCGACGCGCTGAGCGCGCTGCAGATCGCCCTGCTTAAGGGAAGGACCGGCGTGAGCGCCTACCGGGAGCTCGGCTCTAGCGTGGGTTCCGACAGGGCCCAGCGGCCTCTATGGGGCAAGGCCATAGCCTCGGCCCTCAAGCTATCCAATATCGACGAGTGCAAGCGCCGCTTGAGCGATATGGCCGAGTACTTTAAATCCCGCGATTTTGAGCTGCCCGAATACCGGGACAGCCTGCGCCTGGTACTGGCGGGCATCGTGCAGAGCATAGACGACTTGGATATACCGGCAAGGGATATCTTCCCCCCGGGAGCCGACCCCTTCGCGGAGCTTTTGAGGCTGAAGAGCCTCGAGGCCGTAAGCGCCTGGCTCGGCGGGCTTCTGGAGCGGGTCGCGGCCTACGCCGGGGCCAGGCAGGAAAGCTTCGCCGCCGCCAAGGTGCGCGAAACCCTCGATTACCTGGAAGCGCATTACGACGATCCGGAGTTGTCCATGCAGACCCTGTGCAAGGAGCTGTATATAAGCACGAGCTACCTGAGCGCCAATCTGAAGCGCTACAACGATAGGAGCTTCGTGGAGCAGCTCACCGAGATACGCATAGGCAAGGCTAAGGAATTGCTGCGCAGCACGGCCCTTAAGACCTATGAAATAGCGGAGAGGGTAGGCTATAGGGATGCCCATTATTTCTCCCTGAGCTTTCGCAAGCTCGCGAATATGACCCCCACGGAGTACCGGAGCAGGCATGAACCGCGGCAATCCTGATACCCGCCACCACAGCATACAGGTGAGCATGGCGCTCGCGTTCTCGATCATAGCGGTGTCTATCATCGTGGGGGCCATACTCATAGCCTTCTCGCTCACCGAGGAAACCGCGCGCATAGCGTCGCGGCGCTACACGCAGCAGCTGGTGAACCAGGTCGCCGCGAATATAGAATCCTATATCGATTATATGGACAGCGTATCCGTGTTCGTGCAGGCGGACCGCGACGTGCAGGAATTCCTAGCAGCGCCCAGCGCCGAGCGCAGGGACAGGGCCGGGCCCGGCGCCAGCGCCCTTTTGAGCACGCTCGTGCGCAGCCGAAAAGACATTTCGCTGGTGGCCGTGTTCGACTACGAGGGCGGTTTCATAGCCGACGACCCGGGCCATAAGCTCAATCCCTTCGCCGAGCCGGCACGGCAGTCCTGGTTCGGCCTCGCGCAAAAGGCGGGCGGGCGCTCGGTCGTTTCGTCCTCGCACGTGCAGAACGTCATATTGGACCGCTATATTTGGGTAATATCGCTGTCCCGCGAGATTCTGGACGGCAGCGGCGGCCAGGGGGCGGGCATGCTCCTCGTCGACCTCAATTTCGACGTGATCGAGCGTATATGCAGCTCGATCGAGCTCGGCAAGCGCGGCTACATTTTCATCGTGGACAGGAACGGCGAGATCGTCTATCACCCCCAGCAGCAGCTCATCTACGGCGGCCTTAAAAGCGAGAATATCCCGCTGATCGTGTCGGCGGGCGACGAGTACTTCACGGAGGCGAGCGAAGGCAGCGACCTGCTTTATAGCATAAAGACTATGGGCAGCACGGGCTGGAAGGTGGTGGGCGTTAACTACCGCAGCGAGCTCGTGGAGAACCGGGATACCATACGCCGTACCTACGCTTTCTGGGGGCTGGCCTTTTTCATCATAGCCATACTGCTGTCCATGGCGGTGTCGCAGCGCATATCCAAGCCCATCAAACTGCTACGAAAATCCATGCAGGCGGTGGAGCGCGGCGATTTCGACGTGCAGGCGGACATACGCAGCGGCAACGAGATAGGCGAGCTGGGCAAAGACTTCAACATAATGACCTCCGAGATTAAGCTGCTTCTGCAGAGGATCACCGAGCAGCAGGAGCAGAAGCGCAAGAGCGAGCTTAAGGCCCTGCAGATGCAGATCAATCCGCATTTCCTCTACAATACCCTGGACTCGATTATCTGGATGGCCGAGGGAAAGAAGCAGCAGGAAGTCATAGCGATGAGTTCCGCGCTCGCGCGGCTATTCAGGCTGAGCATTAGCAGGGGCAAGGAGGTTATCGACCTAGCCTCCGAGGTGGAGCACGTATCGAACTACCTTACCATCCAGAAGATACGGTATAAGGATAAGCTTGATTACCGGCTCGAGGTGCCCGAGGAGCTGAAGGGCTACCGTACCGTCAAGATCATACTGCAGCCCCTAGTCGAGAACGCCATCTACCACGGCATAAAGAATAAGGCAGGCACGGGTATCATAACGATCGCGGGCATGAAGACGGAGGCCGGCATCGAGCTTACGGTGCGCGACGACGGGGTAGGCATGGACGAGGCTCAGCTCGCCCGCCTTCGGGCCACGCTCGCGGGTGGAGACCCGGTCGACGACGGGGAGGGCTATTCCCCGCATAGCGGGCTTGGCGTGCGCAATGTCGACGAGCGCATCAAGCTTTATTTCGGCCCCGGCTTCGGCCTGAGCTACGAGAGCGAAGAGGATGGCGGCACCCTGGTGCGCGTGCGCCTGCCCGCCCTTCCCATAGGAGAAGCAGAGCTATGAAAAGAATCGCCCCCTTCGTGGTACCCGCCATTTTAATGGGCATAATCTTCATAGGAAGCTTCATCATACTCTATATCGCGGGCACGCCGGCGCAGCGCGCGTCGCCGAGGATAGCGGCCGTGCTCAAGACCATTGATTCTAATATGGAGTTCTGGGAGGTCGTAAAAAGCGGCATGCAGACCGCCGCGACCGAATTCTCAGCGCGCCTCGAGATATACGGCCCGTGGATGGAGAGCGACGTGGAGGGGCAGAAGGCTATCATGGATACGGTGATTAAGGACCGGCCCACCGTTATCGTGCTCTCGGCCACCGACTACACGGCCCTTATACCCTACGTGGAGCGCGCCGAGGCTGCGGGCATACCCGTCATCACCCTGGACTCGGGGATAGACAGCGATATACCGGTGAGCTTCGTGGCCACCAATAGCGCAGAGGCGGCCGAGAAGCTCGGGCATCTCCTGCCCTCCCTGCTCGAGCCCGGTAGGAGCGTGGCCATTATTAACCATGTGCCGGGAGCCACCACGGCGATCGAGCGCGAGGCCGGCGTACGCAAGGCGCTCGAGAAAGACGGCCGTTACCCCATATTGGGCACCTGGTTCACCAATAATTTCCTGGAAAACGCCTATGCCATCGCCCTTGACCTAACCAGGCGGTATCCGGATCTCGGCGCGATATTGGCCATGAATGAGGTGTCGACGGTAGGCGCTGCGCAGGCTTTGGTGGACGCGGGCTTCGCGGGCCGGGTTAGGCTCTTAGGCTTCGACAGCTCCCTGGAGGAGATAAAATTCATAGAGCGCGGCGTGCTCGACGCGACGGTTATACAAAAACCCTTCGCCATGGGCTACCTGTCCGTGCGCGCCGCTTTGGACGCTATCAATAAGGTGCCCCAGGCCCGCTTTATCGATACGGGCTCGGTGCTCATCACGGCGGATAACCTCTACCTGCCTGAAAACCAGAAGCTGCTCTTTCCCTTCGCCGAGTAGGATTTTCTACTTTTTGAAGAGAATAATGCATATACCGATTAAAAAAGCTGCCTCATCATGCAGCTATGAACGATACGCTTATACGGATGGAGGGGATAGATAAGCGCTTCCCCGGCGTGCACGCGCTCGACGATTGCCGCTTTGAACTGAGCGCCGGAGAGGTCCATGCCCTCGTGGGCGAAAACGGCGCGGGCAAGTCTACCCTGATGAAGATACTGTCGGGCGTCTATCAAAAGGACGCGGGCAGGATAGAGCTCAGGGGCAAGGCTATAGAGCTGCACACTACCAAACAGGCGCAAAGCCTGGGCATAAGCATCATCCACCAGGAACTCAACCTCATGAAGCACCTGAGCGCGGCCCAGAATATCTACATAGGCCGCGAGCATAAAAAGGGCATGCGCGCGCTCGTGGACGACGTTGCCATCAACGAAAAGACCCGGGAACTCTTTAAGCGCATAAACCTGGACCTCGATCCGCAGGTAAAGGTATCCGAGCTCACCGTGGCCAAGCAGCAGATGGTAGAGATAGCCAAGGCGCTGTCCTTCAATATGGACGTGCTCATCATGGACGAGCCCACCTCCGCCTTAAGCGATACCGAGATAGAGGACCTCTTCCGCGTTATCGCTGACCTTAAGGCCCAGGGCAAGGGCATCGTGTACATATCGCATCGTATGGACGAGCTTAAGCGCATATGCGACCGCGTCACGGTCATGCGCGACGGCTGCTACGTCGCCACCAGCGCGATGAAGGATATAAGCATAGAGCAGATCATAGCCCAGATGGTGGGCCGCGCGGTATTCGAATCCAGCCACCCCCATGGCGATACCTCCAAGGCCGAGCGGGTCCTGGAAGTGAAGGGCCTCTGCAGGGGCAGGCGCGTGCGCGACGTGTCTTTTACGCTGCACCGCGGCGAAATACTGGGCTTCGCTGGCCTTCTAGGGGCGGGGCGCACTGAAACCGCCCGCGCCATATTCGGCGCGGACGCCCTCGATTCCGGCGAGGTGTACGTGAAGGGCCGCAAGGTGGCCATAAAGCATCCCAAAGACGCGGTGGGCCACGGCATAGGCTATCTGTCCGAGGACCGCAAGCAGTACGGCCTGGCCCTCGGCTTGAGCGTGGGCACCAATACCGTCATGGCTTCGCTGCCGCGCTTCCTTAAGTCGCTTATGATCGTGGACGACAGGCGCATACGGAGCGTGGCCGAAGATTACGTGAACCGCCTGAATACCAAGACGCCCAGCATAGACCAGAAAACGCAGAACCTCTCGGGCGGCAATCAGCAGAAGGTAGTCATAAGCAAATGGCTGGTGCGGGATTGCGACATACTCATCTTCGACGAGCCCACCAGGGGCATAGACGTGGGGGCTAAGAGCGAAATCTACAGGCTGCTCAACGAGCTGGCCGACCAGGGCAAGGCCATCATCATGATTTCCTCGGAATTGCCCGAGATACTCCGCATGAGCCACCGGGTAGTGGTCATGTGCGAAGGCAAAGTAACGGGGATACTGCAGGCCGGCGAGTGCACGCAGGAAAAAATAATGCATTTGGCGACCTTACGGAATTAAGGGAGAACAGGAATATCATGGCAAACACCGTCGCGACGAATAAGCGTCTGAATCCCAAGGCTACGCAGACCATTTTGGCCTTCGCCAGCCTGGTCGTGCTCCTCATACTTTTCAGCGTGGCATCGCCGAACTTCTTCAGGCCTGACAATCTTATAGGCATACTGCTGGCCACCGCCGTCAACGGCATCTTGGCCGTAGGCGTTACCTTCATCATCATTACCGGCGGCATAGACCTTTCCATAGGCACGGTCATGACCTTCGGCTCCGTCATGGCCGGCGTATTCATAACCATGTGGAAGCTGCCCATACCCCTGGGCATAGTGGCGGGCATACTGGCGGGCGCGCTTTGCGGCCTGGTAAACGGCTTCAATATTACTAAGCTCAAGATCCCGCCCTTCATAGCCACCCTGGGCATGATGATGGTGACCAAGGGCCTCAACCTCATACTCTCGGGGGTCAAGCCCGTATACTTCGTGGACACGCCCGATTTCGCCAAGATCGCCACCATGCCCGTGTTCGGTATTCCCATGGGCGTGGTCATCTTCTTCGTGGCGGCCATAGTGGCGGCCTTCATACTCACCAAGACCATACTCGGCCGCTATGCCTTCGCCATAGGCTCCAACGAAGAGGCCGCGCGCCTCTCGGGCATTAATACCGACGCCTGGAAAATGGGCATATACGCCCTTGGCGGCGCCTTCGCCGGCATAGCGGGCCTGGTCATGGCCAGCCGGCTCCAATCGGCCCAGCCCGCGCTCGGCGCAGGCTACGAGCTGGACGCCATAGCGGCCGCGGTCATAGGCGGCACCTCGCTCTCCGGCGGGGAAGGCTCGATACTCGGCACCGTCATAGGCGCGTTCATCATAACGGTGTTGACGAACGGCCTGCGCATACTGTCCGTGCCCCAGGAATGGCAGATGGTGGTAACGGGGCTCATCGTCATAGGCGCGGTATACCTGGACATCATGCGCCGCAAGGTCAAATAAACGTAGGTACCAATAGCCGTTGGCTATCGAAATAGGGAAACCGGTACGGTAATAAGCGCCGGTAAGCCCAACAGGAGGAAGATATGAAGAAACTGTTGATCGCCGTACTCTTAGTCGCCATGCTTGGCGTCAGCGCCTTCGCCGCGGGCAGCAAGGAAGCCGCGTCGGACGCTGTGTACATCCCGCTGATTTCCAAGGGTTTCCAGCACCAGTTCTGGCAGGCCGTTAAGCAGGGCGCCCAGAACGCCGCCAAGGACCTCAACGTGCAGATCACCTTCGAAGGCCCCGAGACCGAAGCGCAGGTGGACAAGCAGATCGAGATGCTCCAGGCTGCCCTGGGCAAGAACCCCAAGGCCCTCGGCATAGCCGCCCTGGATAGCAAGGCCGTCATTCCCATACTGCAGCAGGCCCAGGCCAAGAAGATCCCGATCATAGCCTTCGACTCCGGCGTCGATTCCACCATCCCCCTTACCACCGTATCCACGGACAATCTCGTGGCCGCGGGCCTCGCCGCCGATAAGATGGCCGAGGCTATAGGCTATAAGGGCAAGGTAGCCGTCCTCGTGCACGACCAGACCAGCCGCACCGGCATAGACCGCCGCGACGGTTTCGTGAAGCGCATGAAGGAAAAGTATCCCGACATCCAGGTGCTCGAGCCCCAGTACGGCGGCGGCGACCACCTGAGGTCCACCGAGATAGCCAAGGCCGTCATCAACGGCAACCCCGACCTTAAGGGCTACTTCGGCGCCAACGAAGGCTCCGCCATAGGCGTGGTCAACGCGGTTAAAGAACTGAAGATGGAAGGCAAGCTCATCATCATAGGCTACGACTCCGGCAAGCTCCAGATAGACGCTATCATGAGCGGCCTCATGTACGGCGCCGTCCAGCAGAACCCCGTACTCATGGGCTACAAGACCGTAGAGTGGGCCGTCCGCGCCATGAAGGGCGAGACTCCTCCCAAGCACGTGGACTCCGGCTACGTATGGGCCGACAAGGCCAACATGAACAGCCCCGAGGTGCAGGGCGTTATCTATCAGTAATGAGGCATAGCCGCTAGACGGCTATCGGCCCGCGGCGCCCAGGCGCCGCGGGCTTTTTTCTTTTAGTCCGGTATCTCAAATACGCCTTCGAGCACGTGGCGCGGCCTATAAGCGAAGCGGTCAAGGTCCGCGGGCTGGGTAACGCCGGAGAGCACCAGCACGGTCTCTATTTCCGATTCCACGCCGGCCACGATATCGGTATCCATGCGGTCACCCACGATGGCCGTCTCTTCCCGCTTGGCGTTTATGCGCTTCATGGCGTGGCGCATCATCAGGGGATTGGGCTTGCCCACGAAGTAGGCTTTGCGCCCGGTAGCCAGCTCTATGGGCGCGACGAGAGCGCCGCAGGCCGGCACTATGCCGCCCTCGGAGGGGCCGCTCAAGTCGGGGTTGGTGCCTATGAGCCTAGCGCCGCCCATGACCATGCGCACGGCTCGGTCCAGGGCTTCCAAGCTGTAACCTCTGCCTTCGCCCACCACCACGTAATCGGGATTGATATTGTTCATCGTGAAGCCCGCGTCGTAAAGCGCGGATATAAGGCCAGGCTCGCCTATGACGTACACCGAGCCGCCGGGCTTGTGGGAGGCCAGGAAGGCCGCGGTGGCGAGGGCGCTCGTATAGAAATGCTCCGGCCCCACCTCTATGCCCAGCCTGGCCAGTTTCTGCGACAGTTCCACCGGCGAGCGTTCGCTTGAGTTGGTAAGGAAAAGGAAGGATTTGCCCTTCATTTCCAGCCAGGCCACGAATTCCGACGCGCCTTTGAGGAGGCGGTTGCCATGGTATATGACGCCGTCCATGTCGATGATGAAGGCCCGCTTGGAGCGTATAAGCTCAAGGTCTTTGTCCATGCGCTATAGTAGGGCACGGGATAGAGCGGGGAGTCAACCGACTCGCGCGGGAGCCCAGGATAATCCATCACTTCAATAGGTTTTGTCCATTCACGCCTGCGCGGAGAGAAGCCATACTCCCTTAGCATGAGCATGAATGACCTGATCAGCGTATCCCGCCGTTACGGTTCAGACCGCCGCTATGTCGTGGCCGGCGGCGGCAATACCTCCTATAAGACCGGCGCGGAGCTCTTCGTGAAGGCTTCGGGAGCGGCCCTCGACTCAATCGGCGAGGGCGGCTTCGTGAGAATGGACAGGCAACGCCTATCCGCTATATGGACAGCGCCCTATCCCGCTGGCGAGGACGCGCGCGAGAGCGCCGTGCTCGCCGACCTCATGGCGAGCCGCTTCCCCGGCCAGGAGGATAAGCGGCCGAGCGTGGAGACCCTGCTGCACGACGCCCTGCCCTTCGCCTTCGTGGTGCATACGCATCCCGCGCTCGTCAACGGCATAGGCTGCTCCAGGCGGGGGCAGGCCGCGGCGCTAGAGCTGTTCGGCGACGACTGCCTGTGGATACCTTCTACCAATCCCGGCTATATACTTTCCAAGACGGTCCGCGACGCATACGCGGCCCATGTGGCCCGTACGGGTAAAGGCCCCGCCTTCATACTGCTGCAGAATCACGGTATTTTCGTGGCGGCGGACAGCGTGGCCGGCATAGACGCCGTCTACGGGCGGGTCATGGACGCCATAAGCGCGAAGATATCGCGTACGCCCGATTTTAGCCCCCTTCCGGAGGCGCGGGCCGCCGCTCTCGAGCCGGCGGCCAAGGCCGTCAGCGCCGAGCTGGCCGCTCTCTGCGGCGTCCCCGGGGGCAATAGCGAGAATCAGGAGGCGGCCGTATGGCACGCGGCCGACCCCGAGCTCTTGCGCCTTACGGCCTCGCCCGAGGCCTTCGCCGCCGTGGCCAGGCCTTTTACGCCCGACCATATCGTATACGCGGGCAGCGACTTTCTCTACGCCGAGGCCGGCGGCCCCGCCCTCGCGCGAGCGTACGAGGCCTTCGTGGCCAGGCTGGGACGCAGGCCTAAACTGGCGGCGGTAAAAAACCTCGGCGTATTCGGCATAGGGGAAGGCGGGAACGAGAAGATCGCCCGCCTGGCCACCGAGCTGTTCCGGGATGCCGCCACTGTAGCCGCGTATACGGAAGCCTTCGGCGGCGTCAGCCCCATGAGCTGGGACCAGATAGATTTTATCAACAACTGGGAAGTGGAGCGCTATCGCTCCAAGGTTTCCTCCAAGTAGGAGCGCGCGATGAAAGAGTACCTCGATACCGAAGCGGTCGAAAAA
This sequence comes from Treponematales bacterium, assembly GCA_041741035.1. GTDB lineage: Bacteria > Spirochaetota > Spirochaetia > Treponematales > UBA12059 > UBA5200. Next base: position 1,284 of record JBGSKZ010000366.1, on the reverse strand, counting down.
GCCTATGCCATAGCCAAGGGGCAGTACGCCAAGCTCGGCGTGGACGCGGGCGCGGCCATGGCTGCCGTAAGCGCCATACCCGTGTCGCTGCATTGCTGGCAGGGCGACGACGTGACGGGCTTCGAGGGCGCCGACGGCTTAACGGGCGGCGGAATACTGGCCACCGGCAATTATCCGGGGCGCGCACGCGACGCGAACGAACTGAGGGCGGACGCCGAGCTCGCCTTCTCCCTGGTGCCCGGCGTAAAGCGCTTCAGCCTGCACACCATGTACGCCGAAACCGGCGGGAAGCCCGTGCCCCGCGACGAGCTCGCGCCCGAGCATTTTTCCGCGTGGATGGCTTGGGCTAAAGGGCGGGGCATAAGCCTTGACTTTAACCCTTCTTTCTTTTCGCATCCCATGGCCGACTCAGGCTACACCCTGGCCAGCCCCGATAAGAAGGTACGCGATTTCTGGCTACGCCACGGCAAGGCCTCGCGCCGCATAGCCAGCTCCATGGGCGCGGCGCAGGGCAATCCCTGCGTGAACAACGTGTGGATACCCGACGGCTCCAAGGACCTGCCCGCCGACCGCTCCGGCCCGCGTAAGCGCCTTATAGAAGCGCTCGACGAACTCTTTTCCGACAAGCTGCCGGCGGGCACGATAAGCGACGCGGTGGAGAGCAAGCTCTTCGGCATAGGCAGCGAGGCCTATGTCGTGGGCAGCCATGAGTTCTACATGGGCTACGCCGTGAGCAGGGGCATGAAGCTCTGCATGGATATGGGGCACTTCCACCCCACCGAGACCATAGCGGACAAGATATCGGCCATGCTCGGTTTCGTGCCTGGCCTGCTCCTGCACGTGAGCCGCGGCCTGCGCTGGGATTCCGATCACGTGGCGCTGTACTCCGACGAGGTGCGCGACGTATGCAGGGAACTCAGCAGGCAGAACGCCTTCGGCCGGGTGGATATCGCGCTCGACTACTTCGACGCTTCGATAAACCGCATAGCCGCTTGGGTCATAGGCGCGCGCGCACTGCAGAAGGCCCTCCTTGAGGCGTCCCTCGAGCCTATAGCGCTCATACGCGAAGCGGAGCGCGCGGGACGCAACCACGAGCGCCTCGCCCTCATGGAGGAGGCCAAGAGCCTGCCCTTAGCGGCGCTCTGGGACAAGTACTGCCTAGACCAGGGCGTGCCCGTAGGAGCCGATTGGCTCGCCGCGGTAGCCCGATGGGAGAGCGAGACGCTGCCCAAGCGTCGCTAGCGAAGGAGCCGGCCGCCACCAGCGGCGCGCCGGCCCGGCGGG
>JBGSKZ010000365.1:0-1317 GCA_041741035.1 Treponematales bacterium | reverse complement strand
GCGCCGTGGCCGCGCGCCGCTGCGACATGCTGCCCATAGAGCTGGTCGTGCGGGGCTATTTAACCGGCTCGGCCTGGCGGGACTATAAGGCGGGCAGGCCGGTATCCGGCATGATCCTTCCCGGCGGCCTGCGCTATAACGAACGCTTCCCCTCGGCCATAGTGACGCCGTCCACCAAGGAAGCCTCGGGCCACGACAGGCCCTGCTCGGGGCAGGAGCTTATAGCCTCCGGGGCCGTCGGAGCCGAGCTATGGCATGAAGTTGAGCGCTCGGCGCTCGCGCTTTTCGCGCGGGGCCAGGAAATCGCCGCGGCGCGCGGGCTCATACTCGTGGACACTAAATATGAGTTCGGGCTGGCCGACGGCCGCCTGCTCGTCGCCGACGAGATGCATACCCCCGATTCAAGCCGCTACTGGTACGCAGAGGGCTACGCCGAGCGCTTTGCCAAGTCCGAGCAGCAGCGGGAACTCGATAAAGAGACCTTCAGGCGCTGGCTCGTGGAGCGCGGATTTTCCGGCGACGGCCCCAGCCCCGCCATAGACGATGAAGCGAGGGTAGCCACCGCCCTCCGCTACTTCGAAGCGTACGAAGCCCTCATCGGCGAAGAATTCGCGCCGGTTTGCGCCGATGCGCAAGCGGCGCAGCGCGCGCTCGCGTCATCCTTCCATGGAGTATTCGCTCCAAGCTGACCGGGCCGCCCAGGGCCGCCCGGCCTATACCGGGAGGCCTTATGCGTATGCGCGTTTCGTCCGTCATCGCCGCCGCGGCGATCCTGCTCGCGGCTTGCTCGTCCTGCGAGCTTGAGGCCGGCTCTCCCCGCTCCCTGAGCGTGATGAGCTACAATCTCATGACCCTCTTCGACCCGGTGGACCAGGGCGGAGAATACCAGGGCTATTCCGTAGCCGAGGGCGAGTGGGACGAAAGCCTGTACCGGCTGCGCATTAAGAACCTGGCCTCGGCCATACTCGCCGCCCAGCCGGGAGGACCCGACATACTGGCGCTACAGGAAATCGAGAACGAACGGGCGCTGAGGGACCTGGCGGACGCGCTCGGCGGCTATGCCCAGCTCATCAAGCCGACTGACGAAGAGTCTACGCTGGGTTGCGCCCTGCTCTCGCGCTACCCGGCCCTCATGGCGCGCTCGCATCGCGCCATGCCCGCCGCCTCCGCTTCATCCTCCGTGCCGAGGAACCTCCTTGAGGCGCGCTTCGACGTGGATGGGCGGCCTTTGCTGATCTTCGTGGCCCATTGGAAAAGCAAGCTCGGCGGCGCGGAGGAAACGGAGGCCGAACGCAGGGCCGCGGCGGCGCTCTTGCG
>JBGSKZ010000364.1:0-11906 GCA_041741035.1 Treponematales bacterium | reverse complement strand
CGCAGATCCAAACCTTAACACCATCTTTACGCCGCCGTCGCTATAGTTATCGCAGGTACAGGAGGCGAGCATGAAAACACGTAACGCGTCGGACGAGGATACATACCGGGGCATCGTCACTGAGGCTATCTCCGCGATTGGCATTCGCAAGCCAGATAAAGCCGATTCATACCTAAGGATAGCCTTAGCTTTAGACTATTCCAGGCCAGAAGCGTTCAACATCCTTGGTATCCTCATGGAAATGAAAGGTGATAGGCTACAGGCTCAAAACTATTACCGCGCGGCCATATCGCTCGATCCAAGCTACGAGCCGGCGATCGACAACTTAGACAGATGCGTTGGGCTTAAAAGCAAGGGCAGCTGGAACATGGGACGCGCTTGAACCATGAGTAAACTCATGCGGTCCGTCATCATAGCAGGCTGTGGAAGGCTCGGTTCGCATATAGCGGAATACTACAGCCAAAAAAACCTAAACGTAGTCGTATTGGACAAGGACGAGTCTGCTTTTGAACTCCTAGCAAGCGACTATACAGGATTCACCATAACGGGATCGGCGGCCGAATACGGCATCCTAAAAAAGGCCGGGGTAGAAAGCGCCGATCTCTTTGTTGCGGTCACGAAAAGCGACACCCTCAACATTATGTGCGCCGAGCTTGCTTTAAGACATTTTAATGTACCCCAGGTTCTCGCGCGGGTATATGAGCCGTCGCTTGAAGAATTCTGCCGATCGCTCGGCATACCCGCCGTTTCCCCGGTTATGGCGACAGCGGATCGTTTCCTAAACGAGATAAGCATGGCACGGCGAGAACAAGATGGAAAGGATATTGAGTATGAAGATATTGATAGTCGGCGGCGGGGAGGAAGCCTCTTACATAATCAAGTCGCTCTGTGATCGCGGGTATGAAGTTACCATAATTAACCGCGACGCCGAGGATTGCCGGCGCCTCTCCAAGATTTCAAAAGCCATCATAGTCAATGGGGACGGCACTTTGCCTCGCGTACTAGAAGACTCGGGCATCAAGTTCGCCGACCGAATACTCGCTCTTACCCCTCGCGATGAGGACAACTATGTCATTTGCCGTATTGCGAAGCATAGCTACGGCGTCGACGCGGTTTTCGCCCTGGTCCACGACCCAGATAATGTGGAAGTCTTCCAAAAACTTGGCCTCGAGGGAACCTTCTCGATTACCGCAACGGTGTCTTCCCTCATAGAACAGCGTTCCGCTTCCCAGGCTATACGAAACCTGCAAGCTCTCGCCGACGGCAAGATTGGCGTTACCGAAATAGTCCTTCCCGACGGCGCTCCGTCCATAGGCAAGGCTCTTAGAGAAATTCGCTTTCCCCCGAGCACGCTCGTCGCGGCGATACTCCGAGACGGCGAGGTAATTGTGCCTAACGGAGAGACAAGGCTCGAAATGGGCGATAAATTGAGTTTCATATCGCTACCCGAGCGCTATACGCAGTCCCTTGAAGCCTTGGTGGGCGGGTATTAGCCCATGCGTACGGCTCTCGGCGGCATACTCCTTATCGCGGCCGCGGTGCTCTTGATGCCGCTCGCGCTTTTGCCCTTCTATCCCGAGGAGACAGCGCTTCTTCTTCACTTTTTGCTTCCCGCGCTCGCCCTAGCGGCTAGCGGGCTCATATTGGCCCAATTTTGGCGCAAGACTCGCGCGCCTATCAGCATCGACGAGCAGGAGGGGGCTTTCGTCGTTACCCTCGCGTGGCTAATCGTCACGTTCGCGAGCTCTTGGCCATTCATAGGAATCTCCGGCCTCAATTTCTCTCAAGCCTTCTTCGAGGCCATGAGCGGATGGACGACCACCGGCCTATCTATGGTGGATGTAGAAAACACGCCGAAGATCCTGCTTTTCTTCCGGAGCATCATGCAACTGGCAGGAGGCGCGGGACTCGCCATTATCATGATGGCGGCATTCTCATTGCCGGTGGGGGCGGGACTTTACCGCGCGGAAGGAAGGGGCTACCAGCTCGTGCCGAACGTAACGCGTTCGGCAAAAATGGTCGTACTCCTGTACTTAGGCTATTCAATCGCTGGATCAATGGCGCTTACGCTCTCGGGCATGTCGCCCTTTGACGCGGTCAACCACGCTTTTTGCGCGGTCTCGACCGGCGGCTTTTCCACGAAGGCGATGAGTATAGGATATTGGGATTCGCCGCTTATAGAGGCGCTCACGCTCGTCCTCATGATTCTTGGAAACTTCAACTTCCTGAGCGTATACATTTTGATTTCAGGAAAAATACGCTCGTTTCTTAGGAACGCCGAGACGAGGCTATTCTCGCTATTCGCTCTCACCGGCGCTGTTCTCCTGTTCATAGTCGTTGCCAGCGGGACGTACGGTAGCATAGAGAAAGAGTTAAGGGTAGCGCTTTTCGAGGCGATAAGCGCGCTTACCACCACGGGATTTTCCACGGTCGGCTATGCCAACTGGAGCGGTATAGGAATCTTTTTAATGATTATCCTCATGATCGTCGGCGGCGGCATGTGCTCGACGGCAGGAGGCCTCAAGCAGTATCGAGTGTTCATTCTGCTTAAGGGGATTTGGTGGGAGCTCAGGCGCATGATGCTGCCCAGACGGGCAGTGATCGTTCATCGGGTTATGGTTGGAGATGAGAATCGCATCGTGGACGAGCGACAAATCATGGAAATCGGTATCTTCGCGTTTCTATATATATCGACACTCGCGATAGGCACGGCCGCGCTGAGCGCCTGCGGGTATAGCCTACGCGACGCAGCGTTCGAATTCGCCTCCGCGCTAGGAACCGTCGGATTATCGGTCGGCGTTACCGCATCCGGGACTCCCCCGCTAGCGCTGTGGACTATGACGGCCGGCATGTTCCTAGGCCGCCTCGAGTTCTTCGTTATTTTCGTGTCTATAGCCAAGCTCTTTGGCAAGGGAAGAGAGCTTTTAGACCGGCCTTCTGGACGCGCATAGGCAATAGATGCTTCATAGCCCATCCTACTTAGAACGCGCGCGGAGTACAGCGCATAGCCAAGGATAGTATGAGTACCGGCCAACACTAGACAGGCTACCGGACCGAATGTATGCTCGATCGGAGGGGCTCTCCACTATGGCGAACGAAGAGGACACCAGCGAACCCGACCCGGGAGCGTCGTTGGCCAGAATACGACGTGACGCGGTAACCGGACGCGGGCGGCTACGAGTATTCTTCGGCTATGCCTCCGGCGTGGGAAAAACCTACGCTATGCTGCAAGCGGCCCATGCGCTGGCCGATGCGGGCCATACAGTAGCGCTTGGCTACTTAGCGCCTCAGGTTCAACCTGAAACGCTCGCCTTGGCCACGGGCTTAGTGACTATAGCTCCGCTCGAATTGACTAAGGGCAAGGCGTCCCGGCATTTGCCAAATTTCGCTGCCATACTCCGTCTGAAACCCGATATCGTCGTCCTGGACGAACTGCTGCACGCGAAGGGCACTAACGTGCGTCATCGAAAAAGGTACCACTATCTCGATGAGTTGCTCGAAGCCGGCATCGACGTTTTCACTTCGATGAACATTCAGCAACTAGCAAGCTTACATGACATCGCGGCTGGCATCACGGGAATTACCATGCGCGAGACGGTACCCGATAATATTTTTTTCGATGCCGATCAAGTGGATTTGATCGATATAGAGCCCGAAAGCCTCCTAGAACGCCTGAGGGCAGGAATAGCCCACAGAGGAGAAGAGTCGCGACAAACCGACGATGGGCTTTACTCGGTGAATGACCTGGCCGCGCTCAGGCAACTGGCGCACCGCGCCACCGCGGATAGGGTTGCTAGGCGCATGGAGCTAGAGCGGCTGGCCAAAGGCGGCTCGCCAGCGGGGTCGACTAGCGATAGGATCCTCGTAGCGGTCGGCGGAAGCCCCTGGTCGGCGCGTTTGGTCCAGGTAGCCCAACGCCTCGCCTCCTCGATCAAGGCGCCGTGGATAGCGCTTCACATCGTTACCCATGAGGATTTTTCTACCGTTGAGAATCGCGAATGCGTGCGGTCGGTCTTAAAGCTAGCCGAATCTCTTGGCGCCGAGACGGCGATTGTCCGGGGAGAGAAGGCCGCTTCAGAGGTATTATCCTTCGCCCGGGCACGAAATATCACGATGATCGTGGCTGGACAAGATAGGCGGGAGAACAAGCTGCTTCGCCTTATTAAGCCATCGCTCGCCGATACCCTACTAAGGGGGCAATCCGACATCGATATTTTCCTCGTGCGCGGCGATGCGCCTGCGATGCGCCGCGTCGCCGCCGCCGAGCGGCCAATGAAAAACGCGCGGACGGGAATCAAGGCAGTCGTGGGCACTTCGCTTATCATGCTACTGACGCTGAGTATCTCACTGCTTTTTAATCGATTCGCGATAGGCGAGGCAAACATCATTATGGCCCACCTGCTCGGCGCATTTTTAACGGCGATTGCCTTTGGCCAGGGCGCGGGCGTGGCCGCTTCCATTTGGTCGGTAATGCAATTCAATTTCTTCTTCACCGAGCCGAGGCTCGCCTTTACCGTATACGACCCAAGATACATACCGATATTCGCGATAATGCTCCTCGTGGCTCTCGTGACCGCGTCCTTGGCATCACGTCTACATCGGCAGTCTGACATTATCAAGCGCCAGGAAACCCAAACCTACCAGCTCTATCTTTTCGGCCAATCGCTCGCGGAAGCCTCCGGCATCGACGGCATACTCAAGGAGAGCTGCAGGCAGTTATCCAAAATATACTCGGTCGAAAGCGCCATATTCCTTCCCGACAATGGAGGCGGTCTTAATAAGCGCGCGAAGAGCGAAGATTATCGGACGGAGATTGGCGAAGAAACCGCAATAGACTGGTGCTTCAAAACCGGCAAGGCGGCGGGACGCGGCACCGACACGCTCCCTGCTACACGGGTGAGATACGAGCCAATTAAAAATAACGGAGATCCGATCGGAGTGGTAGGCATAATCGAGCGCGACGCCTTGAATGCTTCCGCGGGCTTAATGCACATCGATACCGCGTTATCCCTGATAGGCCGCGCCTTGGAAAGGGAGCGGCTGATAGAGGAGCGAAGACAGGCAACCATCCAAGCGGAATCTGAACGATTAAGAAGCTCGCTCCTTCGCTCCGTTTCGCACGATCTCCGAACCCCGTTGAGCGGGATAGCCGGAGCCGCTGAATCTTTGGGCTACGCAAAGCTCGATCGCGATACCATCGCGGCTATCGCCTCGGATATAGAGGGCGAAGCGGAACGCTTAACGTTGCTCGTGGATAATATCCTTAACCTGACCAGGCTCCAGGAAGATACGGCGAAACTCCGCAAATCCATGGAAAGCGTCGACGATCTTGTTTATGCGGCCGCCGAGACGGCGCGGAAGCGATATCGCGGTCGAGAGATAAAGGTCGAGCTCGACGAAAGGCCTGAGGTGGTCGATGTCGACCCCATCTTGATTCAACAACTCCTGCTTAATTATATAGACAATGCTGATAAGTACAGCCCGTCGGGAGCGCCAATCGAACTATCCGCTAAGCGTGACAATAATGAGGTCTACATCCTGGTTCGGGATCATGGTCCAGGCGTGCCGCCTGAGTGGACGGGGCGTATCTTCGAGAAGTTCATACGGGCATACCCGAGCGACGGTACGATACGGGGCAGCGGTTTAGGGCTTTACATTTGCGAGTCGATAGCTAGAGCGCACGGCGGGCATGTTTTCGTCGCGACAGCGGACGGCGGAGGCAGCGTATTCGGGTTTACGCTCGCCGTAGAAAAGACGGTGCGAGGAGACGATGATGCCTAACCCTATGGTCATCATAATCGAGGATGAGAAGCCCATCGTCAATTATCTGAGCACGATACTCTCGACACAGTCATACCGTATCGTGGCGACGGGATCCGGGCGAGAAGGGCTCTCCCTTGCGGCTTCCCATGCGCCGGATCTCATCCTATTGGACCTTGGCTTGCCGGACATAGACGGAGTGGAGTTCATCCGTTCTTTACGCGCATGGGCTAGCATACCCATACTGGTCGTCTCGGCGCGGGGGCAGGAGCGCGACCAAATAGACGCCCTAGACGCGGGAGCGGATGATTATCTGACGAAACCTTTCAAGAGCGGCGAGCTATTAGCCCGGATGAGAGCCTTGCTACGAAGAGCCTCTCGACTCGGCAGCGAACTCAATGCCATAGATGCCGATCGCTTTAGCTACGGACCGTTGATGGTAGATACCGGAAAGCGGCAAGTCTACGTGGATAGCGCTTTAGTCCACCTGACGCCCATCGAATATAAGATACTTCTCGCCTTCCTCCGTCACCCAGGCAAGGTACTAACGCATAGTTTTCTCCAAGGGCAGGTTTGGGGTCAGATCAACGAGGATCAATACGGGAATTTACGGGTATTCGTTAGCGGATTGAGGCGGAAAATCCAGGCGCGAGGCTCTGACTCGCCCTTCATACAGACGGAAATAGGCGTTGGATATCGCTTCATCGAACTAGAGTAACTTGGCGGAGAACATTGTTTCCGCCTACCCTAGGCTAAGCCAGACGATTCCGTCGACGCGCCCCCTCCGTTATGGGTTGCCCCGCTAATCCTTGGTTTCTCGTATATCCACGACCTCTATGCCGGCCTTGGAGAAGGCGGCCGATACGGCTTTCTTGCTCAGGTCCTGAACCTTAAGGGTCATATGCCAGTAGTCTCCGGGTATGCCCTGGGCCTCGCTTACCCCAAGCCCCACGATATCGCCGCCCGCGGCGGATATGATGCCGGTGATTTTTGTAAAGGTGCCTTTAGCGCCGGGTATCTGTACCGTAACGCGCACTCCGGACCTGCGGCCGCCAAGGAGCTGGAGTAAGGCGCGGAACAGGTCGGTCTCGGTAACGATGCCCACGAGCTTGCCGCCCTTTATGACGGGAAGGCCGCCTATCTTTCTGTCCGCCATGATACGGCCGGCTTCCTCCACCGGGAGGTCCTCCGCTATAGTCACGACCTTCTTGGTCATCACATGGGCCACCGTGATCTTGGCCATGAGGGAAGTGATCTCGAATACGCTCAGCGAGGTAGCCGGGGAAGGGGACGCGTACAGCAGATCCTGGTCGGACACTATACCCGCCAGCTTACCGGCCTTGTCGAGCACGGGCAGGCGGCGCACCTTCTTCTGGCGCATGAGGGACAGGGCGTCTGAGACGGAAGTTTCGGGCGAGGTAGTCAGGGGATTCTTGGTCATAAGTTCGTGGACGAGCATGGAAGCCTCCTTGTGGCCGCAGGCGAAGCTCCGGTACCCGCCGGCCAGCCATCAGCTCCGCGATTCCGAATCGAGTGTAGAACTTGGGCGTTTTGCCGTCAAGAAGCGTTTTTAGGCGGGCGCGTGAATGCCGATCCGCCGCGCTAGCGCTCTTCCAAGACGCAGCGGTTCCTGCCGGCGGCTTTCCCCCGGTACATAGCCTCATCGGCGCGGCGGACAAGGCTCGTCTGATCGTCGCCGGGTACATAGACCGCCACGCCTATGGTAATGGTGAGGGGCAAGTGCTCACCCCGGTAAGGAACCGGCGATGTAGCGACGCGCAGCCTCGTCCGCTCGGCTACCCGCAAGCCAGCTTCCGCGTCGGCTCCGTTTATGATCAGGAGGAATTCCTCTCCCCCCCAGCGTATGGCCGCGTCCTCCGCCCGGAGCTCTGCGGAGAGCGCCTTGGCCGCCTCAACGAGGACTAGGTCCCCGCCTTCATGCCCCTTACTGTCGTTGATCCCTTTAAAGAGATCGAGGTCGCACATGAGGGCGCAGAAGGATGAAGCGCCTCGCAGGCTCCGCGCTATTTCCTGATCGAGCCGTTCCTGGCCGGCCCGCCGCGTGTAAAGCCCCGTCAGGCTATCTCTCTCCGCTATCTCGGCTAAGCGGGACAGGAACCAGCCTCCCGCCTTTATGATCGCGAAAAGGACTAGGCCGAGTATGCCTAGGGTATAGCCCGCCAGGATAAAGAATTGGCTACGGACGCGCTTGCCAAGCTCCTCGCGCTTCTGGGCTACCATAGCCTGAATGTCGTCCAGGTATACGCCCGTGGCGATAATCCAATCGAAATCGCGGTACAGCTTGGCATAGCTCATCTTAAGGCCTAGCTCATCGACGCCCGGCTTCTTGAAACGATAGACGGAAAAGACTTCGCCGTCCTTCTTAACTCCTTCAAGCTCGATAAGGTACGGAAGCCTGCCGTCAGCGTCCCTGAGCTCCGTGGATAGAAGCATGCCTTCGGTTTCCGGCAGGTTCGGATGCACGAGCCGCAGCGCGTAATCGTCGCCTCCGTCATAATCGAGTACCTGATTTATCCAGAAATAGCCCTGGTTTTCCGTCCGCAGTTTACGAACGCGTTCCTTAGCACGCTCCTTTGCCAAGTCATCGGCCTCATCCTCGCTCAGCGAGCCGCCGCCCGCTACCCGCGCCTGGGCGCGGTCTATGTCAATGCTTTGATGCACGAGGAGCACGAGGCTCTGTAGCTGATCTTCTTTGAGCTGGATAAGGGCCTGCTCATAATCCCTGAGGCTCTTCTCTTCGTCGCGCTTAAGCCAGGCTAAATCGAAGATGATGAAGGCGAGCCCGGCGATTAGCCCGACGGCGAGCGAAAGCGCCAAAAAGCTCAGGTGATGACGTTTCTCAGCGGCATGCATAGGACTGAAGTATAGGGCCTCGCTTACGGACCCTCAAGCCCAAGCGATGAAGAGTCGCATTGCAGCCAATAAAAACCGCCCATGCGCAACGACATGGGCGGCTCGGGGGGACTAAGGAGGTTAAGGCCCTCGTTCTCGCGGCGAGAGCGGTCAACCAGGGCTTCTGCCCCCGCCCATAGCCTGATTGCCCGTTGCTAGCAGGCTAAAGCCGGTTTGTGGTTCTGTCAATAGAAACATTTACGGAACCGCGCTTAGGCCCGCTTTTTGCCGCCGAGCTTATCGGCCAGCCAGATAATCAAAAAGAATACGGTGAGGGTGGCGAACACCCCGATCAGGCCTCCAAGGCTCACGGCAAGGGCTTGGGCGCTAGCGCCTCCCTGCCTCAGGTTTTCTATAGTGCTTTCCATGATCGGCTCCTTATTTGGCAAAGAGGGGCACTAAGGCCAGAACCATGCCGCCGGCTATGATGGAGCCTAACTGGCCCGATACGTTGGCGCCTATGGCGTGCATGAGTATGATATTGCCCCTCTCCTCCTCCGCGGCCATCTTTTGGATGACCCGGCCGGACATAGGGAAGGCCGATATGCCGCAGGCGCCTATCATGGGGTTAATCTTGCGGCCGGCGGGCAGGAAGAGGTTGACGAGCTTGGCGAAGAGCACGCCGCCGGCGGTATCGAAGACGAAGGCTACGAGCCCCATGCCCAGGATCATAAGCGTGGTCAGGTTAAGGAATTTATCCGCACGCATGCTCGAGCCTATGGTAATGCCCAAAAGCAGGGTGACGAGGTTGGCGAGCTCGTTCTGCGCGGCCTGCGACAGGCGCTCGAGCACGCCGGATTCACGTATGAGGTTGCCGAACATGAGCGAGCCCACGAGGGGTACCGATATGGGCGCGACGATGCCGGATATCATCGTCACCGATATGGGAAAGAATATCTTGAGCCACTTAGGCACGCCGCTCTCGTGGTACTCCATGTGTATCCTGCGCTCCTTCCTGCTGGTAAGGAGCCGTATGACCGGCGGCTGGATGAGGGGTACCAGGGCCATGTAGGAATACGCGGCCACCGATATGGGACCCAGGTAATCCTTGGCGAATTTGTTGGCCACGTATATGGCCGTGGGGCCGTCGGCGGCGCCTATTATGCCTATACTGGCGGCGGCCTTAAGGTCGAAGCCCAACAGCGTGGCTATGATCATGGTGGCGAATATGCCCAGCTGGGCGGCCGCGCCGAAGAAGATCATGAACGGGTTCTTGAAGAGCGGGCCGAAGTCTATCATGGCCCCCACGGCTATGAAGATGAGTATGGGAAAAAGCTCATTGGCTATGCCGCCTTCGTAGAGCACCTTAAGAAAGCCCGCGCTGCCCTCGTGCTCCCAAACCACGGAGAGGGGCAGATTGACCAGGATGGCGCCGAAGCCTATGGGCAAGAGCAGCATTGGTTCGTATTGCTTATGGACGGCAAGCCAGATGAGCGCGAGTCCCACGGCGTACATAAGCGCCTGCTGCCAGCCGAGCGAGGTAAATCCGATAAATAAGTCTTGCATGTGTTGGCCTTCCTCGGCGCATTGTAGACAGCGCGGGCGACGCGTGGCAAGCGCTCGAAAGGGCTCAACCCGGGCCTTAATCCGCCGAAAATAAGAGAAGGCGGGTACGCGGAGGCTATCGATGCGCAATCGGGTACCCGGCCCCGCCCGAAGGTCCAAGGAGGAAGGCATGAAAACATTCGCGATCAAAAGCGCCAACGAAGCGCCATCCATACTCGAGCTCGTCAACGAAATCGAAAACGGCTACGTGGTACGCATCGTTCGCCACCGCGAAGACTGGGACGACGTGAGCGAGGAATTCATGACGCATGAGCTCTTCGACACCTGCATGCGCACCGGGTATATAGCGGAACTCTCGGCCTGAGGGCTGCGAGAGCCGCGCAGGCTCAAGAAAAAAGGTAGGCGGCGCCCCGAACGGGGCGCCGTTTTTATTTAGTCTCTCAAGATAAAAGCGAAGAGGGCAGCGGCCGTACGCCGCTCCTGCTCGTCCTTGGGCATCGTTGCGCTGCCGTCGCCCTTCTGCGGCCCATAGCGCCCGAAGCCCGCGTGGTTGGCCCCTTCCAGTACGATGGCCACCGTATCGCGGGGCAGGAAGCCGCCGGCCGCCTCGAACTTCTCGAGCGTAGCGAGCCCGTCCAGGTCGGCGGCTATGGACAGCGCCTTGCCGCGCCAGGAAGAGAGGTCAGCCTGCGCGGACGGATAGGATGCGAGAAAGGCTATGCCCTCGGCCGCGTCGGGGTATCTGCTCAAGAAAATGGCCGCCGACGCGCCGCCGAGCGAATGGCCTCCTAGATACCAGCGTCTAATTAAGGGATTTGCCGCTATGACGGCATTCGCGCGCTCAAGGTCGAAAATAGCGAAATTGAAAGGCAATTGGGGTATGAACACCGCTACGCCCCGCTGGGCTAGGGGCCTAAGGATGGCGGCATAGGCGGCCGGCGGCACGCGGGCTCCCGTATAGAAGATAAATCCTATATCCGCCTGGCTTTGCGGCAAGAGGCGAATGCCGTCCTTATCCTCCTCGACGCGTACGGTCGCGTCGGATACCAGGGCGGCGGAGGCCGTCGCCTCAAGGCTAGCCGGCGCTAGATACGCGGCCGCGGCGGCCGCGATAGCGAAGGCGATGAAGGCGCATACGATAAGCGCCAGTGTAGTCCGTCGTTTCATGGTTCTCGCTTTCTTATTATATAACGCAGATGGAATATATCTAAAGGCAGGGCCGGAGGCTAGGCAAAAAACGCGGCCAGCCTTCCTAAATGGCCTGAATCATGGTATCGTGCAGGGGCTCGCCGGCCCAGGCCGGCGATGAGGAGGATACGTGTACGACAAGACGAGCCTGATCCGTTTCCTGGCCTCCGGCGAGGGGAATAGCGTCCTAAGCGAGCTCTACGGCGAGGCCGCCGCGGCCAGCCAGCCTGGCCGCTGGGATAGCCTGGCCCGGGAGTTCTTTGGCGGAGAGGGCGGCGATGTAGCGCGCGTCATCAGCAGCCCCGGACGCAGCGAACTCGGGGGCAACCATACCGACCACAACCACGGCCGCGTGCTCTGCGCGGCCGTCCACATGGATATACTGGCTTTCGCCGCGCCTCGCGCCGACGGCAAGGCCGTGCTCAAGTCGCGCGGCTGGGACAAGCCCTTCGTGGTGGACCTTAATGACTTAAGCCCGAAGGCCGAAGAGCGCGGCCGCACCGAGGCCCTCATGCGCGGCGTGGCGGCCGGCCTCGTTA
>JBGSKZ010000363.1:0-3423 GCA_041741035.1 Treponematales bacterium | reverse complement strand
GAGCTGGCGGCGGCCGTCGCGGCAGTGCGTGGTTTACGGGATGCGCGTATGAGGCTCCAGCATTTGAGCGCCAACCAGGCGGCGAGCAAGGCCACCGCGAAGTGTATAGACATGAGCAGAAGCGTCGCCAAGCCGTCCACTACGCGGAAGGCCCATCGAAGCAGCATGAAGAGTATGGCGTATATGGCAAGGAAGCCATTCACGATACGATAGCGGCCCGATTGGGGAAGGGCGGCGAGGAATGCGCTGACGAACGAGGGGACGAGCGCGGTCGCAAAGAGGCCGAGTACGAAAGCCCCAACGCCATCGGCGCTTTCGAACGCGCCGCCGAGCGCCGCCATGATCAAGGTCTGGACGAAGGAAAAACCCCAATAGGCTATGAACGGCGCGGCGAGCATGCCGGCCGCCTCGAACGGATTTATTGATTTTTTCAAAGCCTTGCCTCCAGGAAATTATCGTACGGCCTACTATACTACACGTTTTCGCACTTTACAGACTAAATTCACTCGATACGAGAACCACGGAACCCTGCTACTTAATCAGGACGGCCGATCGACGCTTCCGCCTGTACATTATTGACAGCGAAGTTCCCGCGACTTAGGCTTCAGCAGGCTATACTAAGGCAAATTTGGCCGTACTGGAGTTTTCGCTAGCGACTCACGCTGATTTTAGGCTGATACTTTTGATCGCCTTTTTTGAACATGTCTAAATCGGAAAACAATACCTAGCGTCGCAGGCGGGGATATCGCCTGGATACCGAGAAGGGAATAGCGGCCATGCTTGCATTGAGAGCGAGTATATCAATTCTAACTCTACTCATACATAAATGAAGGCATTGAAACGCGCGCTAAGCGGCATCATGAATATCGCTAATAAAGTCCTCTGCATGAGATTTGATCCGGAACTTGAAGCTATATATAACGACTACATGACGCAGAAGGACAAAACCTTCATCCGCGTTGCCTATGTAGTGTTCGCGCTTTTATTCGCGCTCTTTAGCGTTACGGATTATTACCTGGTCCCGCAGTGGTTCTCCCTTTTCTTTGCAATCCGCTTTTATATCGTCATCCCCGTGTTCATCCTAACGATCATTCTTACCTTCCATCCCCGATATAGCGTATGGAAACAAGGCTTGCTCCTCTCCGGCTTAATCATAGGAGGCATGGCTGTCGCCTTTATGCTGGTCTTGGAACCTTTGAACATCTTATATTACGGGGGACTGTTCCTCGTTTTTACCGCTTGTTACTTCATACTCAATTTGCATGCCTGCTTGTCCATCCTTGGAGGCATGACTATCCTAAGCGCCTTCGTGAGCGCCGTAGCCTGGACTGGCAGGGCCAGCTTGGCGGTGCTGTCGGCCGTCCTCTTTTTAATCGCGGAAAATATCATGGGGATCATAGGCGCGCTTCAACTTGAACGTTTCAAGCGTAGGGAATTTTTACGCTTTCATGGCCTGCTAAAAGAAAAAGCACTGCTCGACGAGCATCTCATGGAAAGGAATAAGTATCTCGAAACCATTCTTCAGACCTCGGCTGACGGATTCCTGGTAGTCGATCAAAATAATACGATTATCCAGGTGAACGATGCATACTGCCGCATGTCGGGATATGCGAAGGAAGAACTGCTGCTACGGCCCTTCGACAGGATCGACTTTCATCGTTCCCTGGAAAAAGCCGCGGCGCATAGGCCTGGGCTAGAGGAAAAGCGCAGTATCTCATTTGAGGCGGTGCATCTCCGCAAAGATGGCAGCGCGTTCGGCGTAGAGCTTTCGGCGACTTTCCAGGACATAGAAGGCGGGCAATACGTCTGCTTCTGCCGCGATATCACGGCGCGCAAGCAGGCTGAAAATCTCATGCGTACCAGGCTGTCCTTAATGGAATACGCCTCCGGCCATACGCTGGTGCAATTGCTTCAAAAAACGCTGGATGAAGTAAGCGCTTTAGTCGATAGCCCGGTAGGATTCTACCATTTTGTGGAGCAAGACCAAAAAACCTTATCCCTGCAGGCCTGGTCTTCCCAGACGCTTAAGGAATTCTGCGCAATTGAAGGCCATGGCATGCACTATGGCATAGATAAAGCCGGGGTATGGGTCGATTGCGTGCGTGAACGCCGCCCCGTTATCCATAACGACTATACGTCTCTAACGCACCGTAAGGGACTGCCTCCGGGACATTCGCCCGTCATCAGAGAGCTCGTCGTTCCCATCATGCGCGACGGGCTGATCGTAGCCATACTCGGAGTAGGAAACAAGCCCGCCGATTATACCGCAGAGGACGTTGATACCGTAGCCTATCTTGCCGATGTAGCCTGGGAGATCGCCCAGCGCAAACTGGCCGAAGAACAACTGACGAAAACCATGCATGAAAAAGAAGCTCTGCTTCGCGAGCTGTATCATCGAATTAGCAATACCATGCAGGTGGTCGAAAGCATGTTAGCGCTACAGGCAAGCGAATTCCCGGCGAATTTGGAAGTACAAGGCTTGGTCGCTACCACGCAGCGCCGCATTCAGGCCATCGCCCTCGTGCATCACCTGCTCTATGAAGAGCAGGATTTGACAAAGATTGCCATCAAAAAATATGTCAAGGAATTATCCGCGATGATCCTTGAAAGCCACCATGAAACCGGCGGCGTTCGCATTGATTGCGCCGTGGACGATGAATTCATGCTGCTTGATACCGCCATACCTTTAGGCTTGCTCCTAAACGAGCTTATTAGCAATTCGCTCGTACAAGCCTCTAGCGATACTGAAGAGCGGGTTTTGCGCATAGAACTCCGCAAAGCCAGCGCGGGAACCTTAAGCATGTTATATTATGATAAAACTATGAACCAAGCTAGCGATAGGCTTAGCATGGACTCCGGCGGTACAGGATTGGATCTCATTCGGATTATCGGAGAACAGCAGCTCCATGGTAAGGTAGCGGTGGAACGCGATAATGGTTTGCGATATGCCATCGACTTTCCCAATGCTTTGTACCTTGCCCGTGTATGAGGCTATAGAGGGCAATGGACGAGCCTGAGCGTATTCGATGCGGCTATTCAGCTTCAAAATCGTCCTTTCCGTGCTATCATACTCCGCTAAATCCGCAAGCCTTGGAGCGCGCGCATGAGCCTATCATTCGACCCCTACTATAACCCCTACCCCGCGCGAAGAAATCCGCAGTACGCCGCCCGCGGCATGGTATGCAGCTCGCATCCGCTGGCGTCCCAGGCCGGGCTTGAAATCTTAAAGCGAGGCGGCAATGCCGTGGACGCCGCGGTGGCTACGGCCGCTGCCCTTACCGTAGTGGAGCCCTGCTCCAATGGCATAGGCAGCGACGCCTTCGCCCTCGTATGGAAGGACGGCAGGCTGCTAGGCTTGAATGCCTCCGGCCCCAGCCCCCGGGCGCTGGACATGGATATCGTGCGGGCGCGGGGCTGGGGAAG
>JBGSKZ010000362.1:0-1127 GCA_041741035.1 Treponematales bacterium | reverse complement strand
CGACGAGCTTTGCGCCATGCTCCGCGTATCCCCGAACGAGCAGATGCTGCTCATCAGCGAACAGGGACACGGCAAGCGCACCGATTACGACAACTTCTCCGAGCACGGCCGCGGCACCGGCGGGCAGAAGATCTACGATCCCGAATACGGCGACCTCGTATGCGCCATATCGATCATAGAGAGCGACGACGTGGTGGTCATGACCAGCCAGGGCAAGACCCTGAAGATCAAGGCCAGCGACGTGCGGCTCTGCGGCAAGTCGGCCAAGGGCGTACGCATCGTCAACATAGACAGCCCGGATTTCGTCGTTGGCATGGACCGCATAGCCAAGGAAGAGGACGAGGTCATCCTGGA
This sequence comes from Treponematales bacterium, assembly GCA_041741035.1. Taxonomy (GTDB): domain Bacteria; phylum Spirochaetota; class Spirochaetia; order Treponematales; family UBA12059; genus UBA5200. The sequence continues at coordinate 773 of JBGSKZ010000362.1, read as the reverse complement.
CGACGCGCCCGTGGCCGCTCCAGGCGCCGCCGGCGATATGGCCGCCCCTTTAATCGGCGCAGGCGAGGCGGCAGTGGCCGCGGAAGCCGACGAAAGCTCCGCGGATAGCGGCCAGGAAGCCGTGGATGCGGCCGATCAGGCGGAGCGGAGCGACGATAGCCCCGAGGACGAAGAATAAAGCCGTTACGGCATACTACTAATGCGGGGGGAGGCGCCAGCCTCCCCCTTTTTTTGTTTCACGTGAAACAACGACAGGGCGGCCGCGGAGGACGCGCTTGTCCGGCGTAGCGCGCCAAGGGCGGAATCAATGCCTGAATTGCGCTTATTGTTTCACGTGAAACAATAAGATTTACAGGCAGCAGCGGGAAGCGAGGGCAAGGCCGCCTTCGGAGGTCTCCTTATATATGCGGGGCAAATCGTTGCCGGTACGGTTCATGGTTTCGACTATCGTGTCGAAGCTGATGCGATGGCTGCCGTCCGAGAGCAGAGCGTAGGTGTTGGCGTCCAGTGCACGCGAGGCCGCGAAGGCGTTGCGCTCTATGCAGGGTATCTGTACATAGCCGCCCACGGGGTCGCAGGTGAGTCCCAGATGGTGCTCGAGGCCCATTTCCGCTGCGTACTCCACCTGGGCGGGCGTGCCGCCGAAGAGCTGCGCCGCCGCGGCGGCCGCCATGGCGCAGGCGCTGCCTATCTCCCCCTGACAGCCGACTTGCGCGCCTGATATCGAGGCGTTGGTCTTGACGATAGTGCCTATGAGGCCCGCGGTTGCCAGG
>JBGSKZ010000361.1:0-2603 GCA_041741035.1 Treponematales bacterium | reverse complement strand
GGCCACGAGATAGTAACCCGCCGGAAGGGGGGCGATGAATACCTCTTCCCAGTCAAGCCCATAGCGTTGGTCGCTATAGTAGCTGAAAGCTATAGAACCTATGGTGCGGAATTGACCTTGGGCGAAAGCGCTGCCGACAGTCGCTGAGGCCATAAGGCCGGCAATAAACGCGATTAGAAGCCTTTTCTGTTTCATGTACGTAATATAGTGACTTTTTCAGCAAATTCCTATTTCTTGCCGCATGGGGCTAGCGCTCGGGCGGCCTATGCCGCCGAGCGCCCGAGGACTAAACCGGCTGGTATAGTCCGAATGCGGCAGGCGGCGGCCGATCTACGATCCGCCCGCCGCCCTCCTATTAGCGCGCGCCGTACTTGTCGTAGATAAAGTCTATGTCCTTGTCGCCGCGGCCGCTTAAATTTACCAATATGGATTCCCGCGGATGGGCCTTGGCGTGCTTGAACGCGTAGGCCACCGCATGCGCGCTCTCGAGCGCGGGTATGATGCCTTCCATCTTGGATAGCTCATAGAAGGCGTCTATGCTCTCGTCGTCGCTCACTGACGTGTACTGCACGCGCTTCATGTCGTGGAGCATGGAGTGCTCGGGGCCTACGCCCGGATAGTCGAGCCCGCTGGCTATGGAATAGACGGGGGAGGGCTCGCCCTTTTCGTCCTGCAGGAGCAGGCATTTAAAGCCGTGTATGGTGCCGGGCTTGCCGTAGGTGATGGTGGCGGCGTTATCGCCGGTCTTGGTTCCTCGGCCCATGGGCTCTACGCCGTAGAGCTTGACGTTTTGGTCGTCAATATAGGCGGAGAATATGCCCATCGCGTTGCTGCCGCCGCCTACGCAGGCCATGACATTGTCGGGCTGCTCGCCGGTCATCTCGAAGAACTGCTCCTTGGCTTCTATGCCCACCACCCGCTGGAACTCGCGCACCATCATGGGAAAGGGGTGCGGTCCCACGACCGAGCCTATGCAGTAAATGCTGGATATGGGGTCGACCATGTAGGCTTCGAAGGCCGAGTCTACCGCCTCCTTGAGCGTCTTTAAGCCACGCGACACGGGTACCACCGTGGCGCCGAGTATCTTCATGCGTATGACGTTAGGATGCTCCTTCTGTATGTCCACCTCGCCCATGTGTATCTCGCACTCGAGGCCGAAGTAAGCGGCCGCCGTGGCGAGCGCCATGCCGTGCTGTCCCGCGCCCGTTTCCGCTATCAGCTTCTTCTTGCCCAGGTATTTGGCGAGCAGGGCCTCGCCCATGCAGTGGTTTAGCTTATGCGCGCCGGTGTGGTTCAGGTCTTCGCGCTTCAGGTATATACGGCCGCCGTAGAGGTCGGACAGGCGCTTGGCGAAGTACACCGGCGTGGGCCTGCCCTGGAAATGCTTGCGTATGCTGCGCAGCTCCGATATGAACTCGTGCGATTTGCTGATGGAGTAGTACGCGTCGGTTATTTTTTCCATTTCCGATTGGATGGCGGGGGGAAGGAAGCTGCCGCCGTACTGCCCGAAATTGCCTTGCGCATCGGGATAAGACTTAAAATAGTCGCTCATGATTGTTACTCCTTGTAAGAACGTAACGCCAGCATAGCAGGGGAAAATGATACTGTCAATAGAAACAATGAAAATCCAGCCAGGGATTCGCCGCAAGTTATGCCCATAGCTTTGGTACCGGGCCGCCGCCTCCGCTCCTTGCGCGGAGCTCGCTACAGGCGCTAGACTGGTAGCAATTCCTTCGCACGAGGTGATATGCCATGACCAGCACCGAAGTCGCATCCGTCGTACGCTCAGTTACCGTCTATCAGGGACGGGCCATGATCAGCCGCGAGGCCACCCTTACGCTGAAAGCGGGCGAACACAGCATCGTCTTTCCGAACCTGAGCCCCTACCTTGACCGCGATAGCCTGCAGCTGCGCGGCGCGGGAGAGGCGGTGCTCGGCGAATGCGTATTCGAGACGGAGTATTTCGAAGAGGACGTGGACGAAAGGCGGAGAGCCCTCGAAAGCGAGCGGCTGGCTATCGCCGACGAGCTTGAGGGCTTGGACCTGCGCCTAGCGCAACTCGCTGGAGAGAAGGCCTTCCTGGAGCGCATAGCCGCCCTCGTAACCACGCCGCAGGCAGCCGCGCCATCGGTACAGGCCACGGCGGCCGGCGCGGCCCAGCATGGGCTCGACGTGGCCACCTGGATGGGCATGACCGCTTTCTATCGCGACAAGCATACGGAGATCGACGGGCTTAAGCTCAAGGCGGAGCGGAAGGCCCGCGAGCTTAGGTGCGCCCTTGAGGCCCTCGACGCCCGTATGGAAGAGCTGGGCAGCGGCGGTCAGCGCTCCCGCGACCTGGTCAAGGTAGGCATACATAAAGAGGGCGATGGGGAGCTTACACTGCGGCTGTCATATATGGTGGCCGGGCCCAGCTGGCGCCCCGTGTACACGCTCCGGGCGGCCAGCGATTCGGATAAGCTGGCGCTCGAGTACGACGCCTACCTGAGCCAGGCCACCGGCGAGGACTGGATTGACGCTGAGATAAAGCTGTCCACGGCCCGCGTGAACGTGTCCGGCGTCGTTCCCGAGCTCAGCCCCTGGCGCCTGTCCTTCTATCGCCC
>JBGSKZ010000360.1:0-1225 GCA_041741035.1 Treponematales bacterium | reverse complement strand
CCCAAAGCGCCCGCCAGCCTGAGCGCTTGGCCAGCGCCGGCGCCGATACGCCCGGCGCACCGAGCTGCGGCAGCACGAAGGTCTTGTGGCTTACCAGCTCCGACAGCCGGGTAGCCTTGATCTTCGCGATGAGCTCGTCGGTGCCGAAGCTACCCTTGCCGGCGGCGCACCACACGTTTATTCCCTTGGTATCCAATACCAGCACCCATAAGGATAAGCCGCCTAATTCCTTCCGGAGCGCGTCCACGCTGAGCTTGTAATTTGCGGTGACCAGCACCTGATCCCGGGGTAGGGGATCGCCTACTGCATAGAGGCCGGGCAATACCCGGTAATCGTTCCGGCGCAGGCCGAAGCGGCGGGCTAGCGCGCCCAGCCTATCGGGCCAGCCAAGCTCCGTGCGCAGCCTGGGCACTAAGCGGCCTTCGCGTTCGATGAAGCCGTCCATCCAGGGCAGTCCGAGCTCGGGGAGCCGCAAATAGCCCGCAATGGTTTCCTCGATGGGCTTTACGCGGGTGAACAGCATCCCCTATGCCCCCTTTCGTCGTTTTGTCCGAGCGCTCCCATGGCAGCCGCCAGCAACGGTACCACTTCGAGCGCCGCCTCGCGTAGCCTCTCGGGCAGGCCCGCGAGCAGGGCGGCGTAATAAGCGTCGCAGGACTCGTTTATGGCCTTGGCGCGCTCCGCGCCTTCGGCGCTCAGGGCGACCAGCTGTCTCCTCCGGTCGCCGGGATCGGCGGCGCGCTGCGCCAGGCCCGCTTTCACCAGGCTTTCCGCAGTCCGGCTCAGGGTGCTCAGGTCCAGCTCGAGGCGTTCCGCGAAAAAGCCTATGCTGCCCGGTCCCGCCTCCGCCATTTCAAGGAGGAGGTGGCATTGCGCCGCGCTTACCCCGCAGCAGCTCGTCTGGTCTTCCAGGGCCTGTTCCACGCGCCTCTCGAGGGCTCGCAGTCCCCGGCGGAAGCGGCGCAGCTCCGGTACTTCATTATCCTTGGCTTCATCGTTTAACATTGTAACTAACAATAGTTGTATGTTACAAGTAATGTCAAGAGCTTGCTCAAAAAAAGCGCAGGCTTACGCGCCGCGGGTTGGTCGCTTGACCGCTTAGTCGCCTGATAGGCAGGCTACCAGGCTGCCAAGGTGCCAAGGTGCCAAGCTGCCAGGCTGCCAGGCTGGCAAGCCCTCGCGCTTTCCGCTATGCTGTGCGCCATGCCCAACCCTACGCCGCATG
>JBGSKZ010000359.1:0-1037 GCA_041741035.1 Treponematales bacterium | reverse complement strand
CCGCGCTGACGCGAAGCGGCGCGGACGGCCGCTTAAAGCCATGCTCGACACGAATGTCTTCGACCTCATCGCGGCGGACGAGTCCGGCCGGCTCCTCTCCGGCCTCGAGAACGACGCGGGCTTAGCCCTTTATGTGTGCGATGCCCAGCTCGCCGAGCTCGGCGCCGTGAAGGACGCCGTCCGCGCCGAAGCGCTCCTGGCCCTGGCCCGCGGGCTCTGCAGGTCCGTCGCGCCGGTATCGCCGCCGCGGGAAAGCCCTAACCATGCCCGCGACGCGGCCATCCTGGCTACGGCCGCCCAACACTGCGACCTCCTGGTCAGCCAGGACCGCGGCCTCCAGGAGCGGGCGCGGCTGAACGGCTTCCAGGCGCTTTCGTTCTCGGACTTCGTCGCCCTCCTTGGCCTAGGCTAGGGGCGGCCGCTAGAGCTACCAGGCGGCCCGAGCCAAGGCCTCGCGCACTCTCGGCGTCGCTTCGATACGGTAAGCGTCCGGATCGGGAGCCAGGTCCCAGCGGTCATAGCGCAGGGTATAAAGCTCGTCGAGGCTTCGCGGCTTTATCGCCTCGGGGCAGCCACCGTGCATGTGCGCCGGATAGTTATAGCCCAGCGACAGCTCAAAAACGCCGCCCGCGCCCGCTATCCGCAGGATGGCGCCGGCCAATGCGGCCTGATGCAGGAAGGTGCCGTAATGGCCCCGCGCCAGTAGGACGCCGGCCTTGGCGCTTCCCGTCAGGGCGGCGGCGGCCTCCCGCCAGGCGCGGGCGATCCCCGCCTCCGGCCGCAAGGCTAGTAGGCCGGCGTTGAAATACGGCCATATAGGCTCGCGGTCTATCGCGGTGAGCACCGGGAAGGCCTCAGCGAGTCCACGCTCGCCATAGGCCGCCCTCCAATACCCGTCGGGCTCGGCGGTCCATGGCAGGCCTATGAGGCGATGATGCACGGGGCGGACGCCGGCCAGGGCTTTCGGAGGCAAGCGCAGCTCGCTAGGCTCGCGGAGGAATACGGTATCCGCATCGAGCCAGACGAGGGGGGCGGCG
>JBGSKZ010000358.1:0-1043 GCA_041741035.1 Treponematales bacterium | reverse complement strand
GCCGCCGTGGCGGCCGCGCGCGTGCCCTTCCTGGAGCTGGGGCCGGATACGGACATAGCGCGCGCCCTTATCGAGTTCTTCGCGAAAGCCCGGAGGCGCGCGTGAGCGGGACGTTCCGGTTTCGCGCGGCCTTTTTAGTTTTCCTCTTCGCCTGCGCCCTGGCTTCCTTTGCGGAAACGCGGGTACTCGGAGTGGAGTTTGATCCCCCGGAATTTACCGTAGGACAGGAAGTGACGATGAGCCTGAGCTGGGACGCGGCCGGCGAACGCTGGCTGCCCGAGCGCATCAGCGAAGGCTTGCCGGTATCCGCGAACGGCCCGAGCCTGCTCTGGGCCGAGACCCTTGAGCGCCGAGGCAGGCCGGTACTGTCCGTGCGCTTCATAGCCTGGCAAGCGGGAACAAGCGCTTTACCGGCTTTGAGCCTGAGCGGCAGGGAGTTTCCGCCCGTAGCCATCGAGGCGGCATCCTTGCTCGATAGCCTGGGCAGGGCCGCGCCCGAGCCCTTTGCCCAGTTGGAGCCAAGCGGGCTGCGCTCCCGTCTATACCTTTTCGCCGGCGCCGTCCTCGCCCTGGCTCTTTTCGCTCTGTTCGCGGCGTTTAAGCTCCTGCCCTGGCTGCGCGCCTTCCTGGCGCATTGGGCCTATTTGCGCGCGCGCAAGGATTTTGACGGCGTCCTCCAGTATCTCCGCGATGCGGGCGAGCAGGGCTCTGACGCGTGGGCCGTGCTCTCTCGCGCGCTCAAGCGTTATCTGGGATCCCGCTCGTCCGTGGATTTCCTGCCGCTCACCTCCGGCGAGATAGCCTCCTTGCCGGCAGACAGGGTAGCCGGAGGGGTGTTACCCGACGCCGCCGCCATATTGAGCGCCGGGGATTACCTGCGCTTCGGCGCCCGCGCGGCCGGGGACCTGTTCTCTGCCCTTGATCTCGCGTCGGCGCTTGCCGATAGGCTCGAGGCGGCGCTGGCGGAACAAGCCCGGCTGAAGCGGGAGGCGCGGCCATGATAGCGTTCGAGCAGCCGGGCGTCCTCGGCGTAGCGCTGGCCT
>JBGSKZ010000357.1:0-1206 GCA_041741035.1 Treponematales bacterium | reverse complement strand
GACGGGAGACGGGGGCCAGGACGCTGTGCCCGGCCTGGCCCCGGCCGCCGAGCCGGATGGCGTCCCCCTCGCGGAGCGGGGCAAGGAGCAGGCCGAGGACGCGGACTCGTATATATTGGCCAAGGCGGCCGCGGGCGATATCGTAGTCACCCGGGACATACCGCTAGCCTCGCGCGCCATAGGCCGCGGGCTCATAGCGCTCAACGACCGCGGCGAGCTGTGGACGGCGGATACCGTGCGCGAGCGCCTTTCCATCCGCGACCATGCCGAGGCGCTCAGGCTGGCAGGACTGGCGCCAGAGCTCAACAGAGGCAGGCTCTTCGGCCCCAAGGAGCGCGGCGCTTTCGCCAACGCCCTCGACAAGGCTCTGCTTAGGGCCAGGCAGGGCAGAGAGGATGCGCTCTAAAAAGCCGCCTCGCCCTAGCCTCCGTATTTCTTAAGCAGGAAATCGTAGCGGCTCCTGAGTATGGAGCGCTTCTCCACGTCATAGGGGCCATAGCGTATGGGGGACGAAAGTATGGCTACCAGCCTGGCCCACTGCTCCACGCTGAGGCTTCTCACCGACTTTTTATAATGCCATAAGGAAGCGGCCTCGACGCCGAATACGCCCTTGCCCCATTCCGCCCAGGAGAAATACAGCTCCAGTATACGTTCCTTGGGCAGGATGAGCTCCAGCTCCAACGCGATTATCAGTTCCAGGTATTTGCGCAGATAGCTCTTGGCCGGTACGAGGAATAGCGTGCGCGCCACCTGCATGGTAAGCGTGGAGCCGCCGTACAGGGGCTGGCCTATGGCCTTGTTCACTTCGGCGGCCCGCTTGAAGGCCTCGATATCGAAGCCCTTATGCGTCCAAAATTTCGCGTCCTCCACCGCGACGAGCATGTAGCGCAGGGTCTTGGGCAGGGTTGCCAAAGAGCTGGGCCGCGGCCGCTGTATGGTCCAGCCGTCCAGATACTTGCGCGACAGGGCCAATACCGTAAGCGGCGGGTCCACGCTCCGGTAGCAGAGTATGAGGAGGGACGTGGTAGCTATGAAGGCGATTTGCGCGAGCGCGGCGAGCCGGAGGGCCTGCAGCCCCCAGCGCTTGAGCCGGGATAGCGCCGCTGAGCTGGCGCGACTCCGGGTAGACCTAGCGGCGGGGATGGGAACCGGCGTACCGGGGGGCGGCCCGGGGGGCGACGCGGGCAGAGGCGCGGAGGCGCGGCA
>JBGSKZ010000356.1:0-3213 GCA_041741035.1 Treponematales bacterium | reverse complement strand
GCGGCCTGGAAACCCAGGCGGTCGCGCGCGGCGCCGCTTACGAGTACCAGCTCATAGCGGACGCGGCCGACGCCGCGCTCGCTTTCATAGGACAAGGCAGGAGCCTCATGGACGGCCTGCCCTCCGACGACCCCCTGATACCGGACGCCATATTCAAATACCCCGGCCGGGCGCTCCAGAGCCTGGGCAGCGGCGACCAGGCCCTGCGCGCGATAAGCCAGCGCATAAGCGAATACCTCAACAAGTACCGATCCCTGCCCGCCTACCTCTCGTCCGCGGCGAGCGTAGCCGAGTGGACCGAGCGCGTGAACGGGCAGTCCGCCACGAACGCGGCCCGCCTAAGCGAAACCCGGGATCTTACAGCGCGCGCGCAGGAACAGAAGCGCCAGGCAGATTCCAGCCGCATGGAAGCCGAGCGCCGCGTGGCGGAGGCCAGGAGCGCCCTGCAGGCTAATAATTTCGAAGTGGCGCGCGAACGGCTGGACCGCGCCCGCGAGCGCTACCTCACATCCCTGTCCTTCGAGCAGGACGCGGCTTTGCGAGCCAACAGCGACAGGCTCTTAAACGAGCTCGCGAGCAACATAATCAAGGCCCAGAACGAGCTGGTCATAGCCGATACACGCAGGCTGCTCATCGAGGGCAAGAGCCAATACCTTGAGGGCCAGTTCGACCGCGCGGAGTCCGCACTCCTGCAGGCGCGCAGCCGCTGGAATACCACCAACGCCACGCCCGAGGTGGAGGTTGAATACTGGCTCAAGCTCGTGCAGACCGCCTTGTCGGTAAAGTCCGGCCGCGACATACCCATAACCGCGCCGCTGTATCCCGAGATGAGCCAGCTTATTTCGCTGGCCAAGGGCTACTATGAGGAAGGCGCTACCCTACTGGCCAAGCGCGACCGCGTGGGCGCGCTTAACCAGTTCCTGCTGGCCCGGCAGAAAATCGCCGACATAAAAGTTATTTTCCCGCTCAATCAGGAAGCGCGGGTGCTCGAGCTGCGCATAGACCAGCTTACCGACGCCGATGCCTTTAACCGGCAATTCGCGCGCATGGTCGAGGAAGCCCGCGCCAAGATCAATACGAACAGCGACCTTACGACCGCCTACAGCGACTTAAAAGACCTTGAAGCCATCAATCCGCGCTACGCGGGCCTTCGCGCCCTCATAGAGCAGGCGGAGATCAAGCTGGGCTTCCGCCAGCCCCCGCCCGACCCGCGCGCCATAGCCAGGGCCCGCGAACTGGTGGCCGCGGCGCAGCGTATCTTCGACTCGGGCGACACGAACCGCTTCCCCCTGGCGCGCACCCAGCTGGAAGAAGCCATACTCCTCGATCCTAATAACGAGAGCGCCTCCCGGCTCAAAGACCGTATAGCTACCATCATAGGCGGCACCCAGACCATAGTGCTTTCCGCCGCCGCCGAGGCGCTCTACAACGAAGCCGTAAGCGCCTTCTCGCGCGCCGACTATATAACCGCGCGGGCCAGGCTCGCGCGCCTGTCCGCTAGCTTCACGCAGGCCAGCAGAGTCCAAAAAGTGCTGGATCTGGACTCGCGCCTCAGCGCGGTGGGGTATTGATGAGGTCGATACAACGCCATGGCGCGCCGCAAAAAGGCGCGCTAGCGATAATCGCCCTCGGCCTGGCCATACTGGTGTCGGGAGCAGGCGCGGCCCCGGACTTCTACTGGGAAGCGCCCGCGCAACTGTCGCGCCTGCAGGGAGCCTATCCGCAGGCCCTGCGCTCGGGAGACAGCGTGGTGGCCATATGGCAGGAGAATCAGGCTTCCGGAGAAGGCGGCAATGCCTGGCTTTCATCATTAGCCTACGGCCCCGACGGCGAGAGCCGCCTGGATCGTTTCGCGGGACCCTTCGCCTATCAGGGTACGCCGCCTGTGCTCTTCTCTGCAGAGGTAAACGGCCAGGGCGTTATAGCCGTAGCCGTGTCGGTATCAGAGCGCCGCGTGGCGATATACCGCTCCTTTGACCGGGGCCTATCCTTTGGCTCTCCCGCCCTCCTGGACATGGATCAGGTAGCCGTATCGCCCCGCATTTTCCCCAACGCTACCGGCGGATGGCAACTCTTCATGACCAGGGGCGAGGCGGACGCACTGTCCATACAATACGCGCGCTCGGACGACGGCCTAAGCTGGTCAAGCTTCCAGCCTTTCGTCGAACCGGGCAGCGAACTGCGCTTAAACTTTTTGCCGAGCGCAGCCCGGCTCGACGGAGCCGATATCATGGTATTCCAGTCGCTGGCCGGCGGAGAGCGGCCGAGCTTCCAGCTCTACTCCCGCGTAAGCGTCGACGGCGGACGGAGCTGGAGCGCGCCCATACTGGTCACCGACTTCCTCGACCCGGTACAGCGTACCCGTACTTCATCGGCCGACTTCGGCAACGAGCGCCCCCACTTGTCCGTCATAGGCGGGGAACTCTGGCTTGCCTGGGAGCGCCGCGTGCTGTCGGGCCCAGCGCAAGCTTACGTAGCCAAGATGAATAGCGCCGGCAGGGTAGTGGCCGGCAGCGTCGAGCGGGTGAGCCTGGGCCAGGGCGCCTGCTCAGAGCCCCGGCTCTTCGACGTGGACGGCATACCCGGCCTTACCTGGTTCGACGACCGTAGCGGCACCACCCGCGTGTATTTATCGATTAAAGACGGCTTCCTCTGGCGCGAGCGCGACCTCTCGGTGCGCACACGCGGCGAGGCGGCTTTCGGGCGCGCCGTGTACCGAGACGGCTCGGTATGGGCCTTCTGGCAGCTCGGCCGGGAAGCGAGCACCCAGGTCATAGGCATGGCGCCCGACATAAGCGTGCGCGCGCCGGTACTCAGCGCCGCCGACTTCAGGGAGGGCGTGGCGCTGGCCCGCGACCGGGCCAGTTTCAGCTGGACGGTACCCCAGGACTCCTCGGGCATAAGCGGCTTCTCTTACCTCTGGAGCCGCAGCCCGGTGGCCGAGCCGCCGCCCACCGTTATGGTGCTGGAGAACGTTACCCGCTCCGCGCAAAGCGCCGACCAGGACGGCCTGTGGTTTTTTAGCGTGCGCGCCCAGGACTACGCGGGCAACTGGTCGGAGCCCGCCAGGATTAGCTTCCTGCGCGACACGACCCCGCCGGCCAGCCCCGTGGCCCTGGCCCCCGACGCGGGCGCGGACGGCTTCCTTGCATCCAACAGCTTCCGCCTGCGCTGGCAGGCTCCCGGGGACGCGGACCTTGCCGGCTACAGCTG
>JBGSKZ010000355.1:0-1915 GCA_041741035.1 Treponematales bacterium | reverse complement strand
ATCCCAGTTTCTCGAGCTACTTGGTATACGGACCTGCCACTCCCATCCTGCATCTTCTTTACAATGGAAGCTCTGAAGCCCTCTGAATATTTCATGTAGTTACGCCCTCCTATTGGCGTAAACTATCTTGACCTAATTTGGCCTGCCGCCGCTCACGTTTAGCGCCACGGGAGCGCCATTCCTCGCTACGGTCGTTGTTGCGGCCGTGAGCGTGAGGGGGTCGAGCATATCGAGCAGGGAAAACGAGTCGCAGCCAGCAAGAGCCCAGGCAAAGGAGAGAGAAAGCATGAAGAGCGCATGCTGGAGTAAACGGGTTTTAGCTAGCGAATCCCGTATGTTCAGCGCCATGTCAAAACTCCTTGCAGAGGGATACGGTAGCTGCTACGCCCAGCATAAGGACGTCCGGGTCAAAGGCGCCCAGCACGCGCAATTCCCCGCCCAAGAAAAGGTCGCGCGCCACGGGGAAACCCGCCTGCACGCCCAAGTCCGCGTAGGGTACGGTCTTCGTAAGCAGGGCTTCTCCAGCGGGAACACTGATAAAGGCCACGCCGCCGGAAGCGCAAGCCGCTAAGCGGAAGCGCTGCGCCGCGCCGAGGCCGTATTGGACATTAACGCCAGCCGTACTCAGGTATACGGGGCCCCCGCCCACGCCGTCGGCCATAAAAGCCCTATTCGCCGACAAGCGCCCTCCCGCCGAGAAACTCCACGATGGCTTGAGAAACAGGAGGCCTGCCTGAAGCGCCCCATAAACGCCATAGCCGGAATAGTCAGCAAAGGTGCCGAGATAGGGTATGCCGCCCGCCGCGGCTATGAGTTCCACGCGGCGCCCCTTATTCGTACGGAGCTGCCCGTCCCGAGGCACGAGGCTTGAGCTGAATAGGCCCCCTATTTCAGGGGCGCTTTGCACGCCCGACGCGGGAGCCAAAGCGGCGCCGGCCAGCGTGCTCCGCACGGCTTCCGCGATCGTAAAGTCAAAGCTCGAATCCAAATCAAGGATAAAATCATAGCTGGCGAGCGCGGCATCTGCGCCTCGGGATTCCGATAGCGACAGCGCTACGGCCATACCGCCCTCATGGATAGCGTAGCGCGCTAACAGCACGTACGACGCGTCTTTTAAGCTTCGCGTACTGGAATACCCGGCGTTCGCGAGCTCTATGCCGAGAGCCAGGTAGAGCAGGTCCTCGAGCATCGGGTCGGCGCTTTCAGACGAGAAGGCCACCTGCACGACCCGTACTTCCTGAGCCCCCGTCGCCAGGGGGAATAACAGGAGAAGGGCGAGCGCGCAGAGAACGGAGCGAATTGAGAAGCTCCTTACTCTATAGAACCTAAAAGCGGCCATGCCCGTAGTATAAATAAATAATATTTTCGAAGATAGATACGAAGCCGAGAAATACAGGCTTTTAACAATGCAGTAAGCCTGCCAGCTAAGCTATTCGGGCGATTCACCGCGGCTCAGCGCACGAAGGCATCGAGAAAGCCTAAGACCTTCATAATGTTTTCCTCCGTCTCAAAGGCCGGATCGGCGTGCACGGCCTCTTCCAGCAATTCCAGGAATACCTTCTCCGGCCCTATCGCCAGTCGGGCTAGGCGGGCCAGCTCGAGCGAATGCTGGTAAGGCACGGTGGAGTCCTTAAGCCCATGCTGGATAAAGAGCGGCGGCGCGAGCCGGCTCATGTAGGTTTCGGGGTTAGCCAGCCGTACCAAGTCCGGGGCGTCGCCTATGGTGATGCCGAGCAGGCGGGATTCAGGGGAGTCGGCCTCTCCATGATCGCGAGGGCCAAGGCCGCTTTCGGCAAGGTAGCTATCCATCTTCAAAAAATCGGTGGGCCCGTACCAGGACACGATGGCCTTTACCGGACCGGGATAGGATAGCTTAGCGCTGTCCGGATCGTCCAGTATGGCCGCGTCAGTGCTT
>JBGSKZ010000354.1:0-1437 GCA_041741035.1 Treponematales bacterium | reverse complement strand
GGCTTGCGGTGTCGCGGCGGGAGCCGGGGTACGGGTCGCCGTGGGAGGCTTGCCTGTGGCGGCGGCAACGAGCTTGCCGCCTACCTCCTTGGCGAGGTCGATGAGAACGGTGGCCGTACCGTCGCGGTCGGCGGAGGCCTGTGCCGCGATGACGCCGGTCTTGACGATGATCATCTTGGCCGACAGGAAGTAGCGCGTCTCGATGCGCTCGACCGTTGATACGACTATATAAGTGGCCCGGAGGAAGCCGCCGAATTCGGCTAGCTTCTCCTCGTCGGCCACGAGGTCGGACAGGCTGAACTCCTTTTCCGAGAGCGTTTTCTCGATGAAGCCTCGGTCCACCACCGTGAAGGCCTTGGACTGCACGAATTCCTCCATGATCTTCTCGGTGACTGGTATGATAACGCTCCTGGTGATACCAGTAGGCAGGACGGTGTCCAGCACGGCAAGCCGTTCCTGGCCATAGCCGGCGGCCGAGAGGCCGATAAGGAGGGCGAACGCGACGAACGTTTTCCGTTCCATGGGATCCTCCGCGTATACGCCTTATAAGCGTAGCGTGCACGGTGTTTTTTTGCAATGGATTCAGGCGGATTTTACGGTAAAGGGCGCTATAGGGCGATATTATCGGTATTCAGTATTCAGTATTGTGTATTTCTATGACAGACGATTCCGCGACACAGGTCAGCTCGATTTATGATTGAATAATCATCCCGGTTCCCGCCCGATACGCTCCACTCTGTCCGATTACAGCCTGAAATACCCGATGGCCCCCTTGAATAGCCAAGCCCAGTCCGCTAACGCCGCCTCTTCCAGAATTTATGGCAGCCCCGACAAGTGGAAGTATGATTACAGCCAATTCATATTGGCCTAGACTCCCACTATATCGGGTGTCTACGAAACTTGGGGGAGTTCACTATACAGATTCATACCCGGCGACACTCTTGCATGACTGTGTCGCCAAGTGTGGCTTTTTATGGCATAAAACGTCGTTTCCCGATGTCAATCTAGGCTGCTCCGTCCTAAAAAAGGCCCGTCTTGCGGCGGGCCAAGCCCGTTTTCTTTTTATCGAGAAGTCCGGATTCGAACCGGGACAGCGGGCAAAGTCTCCGCTATCGGTACACGTCTCCTAAAGCTGCGCGCAGGATCTGTTCCAGGTCCTTGTGGCCGAGCGCGACGGCCATGGCCAGTGCATCGTCTTCCACCCAGTCGGTTAAACGGGGATCGGCTCCGGCGGCCAGGAGCGTTTGAACCGCTGCGGTATTGCCCGCCTTCGTCGCCTGCATGAGGGCGGTTTCTCTGCGACGCTCGATAACGCCGCTGGCCATGCCCTGGAGGAGGTCCATGCGCGCATTGACGTCCACGCCAAGGGATAGCACATAGTCAAGCATGTCTTTTTTGCCCGAGGCTAGGGCGTAGGCCAAGGCTGTATAGCCTTCG
>JBGSKZ010000353.1:0-9949 GCA_041741035.1 Treponematales bacterium | reverse complement strand
GTAGGGGCTTTCGTCCAGGGATACGCCGTAGCCGCGCAGCTGCTCTATATCGTCCTTGCTCCCGGCGCTGCCTGAGGCCAGGAGCGATACGAAGCAGTTCTCTATGATCAGCGGTATGCTCTGCTCATAGTGTTTTTGTATACGCTCGCGGTTGTAGTTTTCCCGTATCTCGTCGTCCAGCTCGCGCTTGAGCTTATGGAGGAAGGCGGCTATGTCGTCCTGGGTAAGGGGCTTGGTAAGATAGCTGCGCACGCCGAGCTCTATGGCCTCCCGGGCGTAATCGAACTCGTCGAAGCCCGTTATGAAGCCTATGCGCACGGTAGGGTGGTCGCGGCGTATAATGCCCGCGAGCTCTATGCCGTCGATGTAGGGCATCTTAATATCGGTGAGCACCACCTGCGGCGCGTGTTTCTCGATGAGCTCGAGCGCGTCATAGCCGTTGCCGGCGGTACCGGCCACGACGAAGCCGCTTTCTGCGGATATCTTGGACGATATCCGCCCGCGCACCTCGTCCTCGTCGTCTACCAAAATGATCTTATAGGGTTCCGCCACGGGTCCTCCGAAAGCATGCGCTAGGCCCGCGAGTATACCATGGGAGGCGTTTTTAGTGCATCATTCGAATCGGGCTTGACCGCTTTACGTGGATGGCGGGCCTGCCACGGGCAGGGAAATATAAAAAGTCGTTCCCGACGAGACGTCGGAGTCGACCCAGAGTTGGCCTCCGTGCTTGTTGACGACTATATCGTAAGAAATGCTCAAGCCCAACCCGGTGCCCTTGCCCGGTTCCTTTGTGGTGAAGAAGGGATCGAAGACCTTGTTCAGTATGGCTTCGGGTATGCCCGGCCCGTCGTCGTGGATGCTGAGCAAGACTCGATCGCCTTCTAATTCCGTCGTTATCTCAATAAGCCCCTTGCCGCCGCGGGGAGGGTTGCCGAGTGCTTGCGCCGCGTTCACGAGCAAGTTGAGTATCACTTGATTGAGTTCGCCGCCATTGGCGCGGATAAGCGGAAGGGTACCCAAGTTCTTGCGTAGCTCGGATATGTATTTGATTTCATTCCAGGCTACCACTATGGTGCTCTCTATGCCAGCGTTTAAGTCGAAATCGCCGAAATCGCCCGTCTTGTCCACGCGGGAGAAATTCTTAAGATTGCTGATGATCTTAAGAATGCGCTCGAAGCCATCGCGGGATTCGGCGAAGATGGCCTCGGCATCGGCGAATATCTCGTCGAGCTTTGCGGAAGGTTCCCTCGGGCTATAACCGGCCTTGAGCTTGGCGAAGTATTTTTGAAGCGTTGCGTTGTTGCTAGTCAGGAATCCCAGGGGGTTGTTTATCTCGTGCGCTATGCCGGCGGCAAGCTGGCCGATCGAGGCGAGCTTTTCGTGCTGGGTCATGAGCATTTGCGCCTTTTGAAGCTGAAGGTTGACATTTGCCAGCTCAAGGTTCATTTTCCACATTTTCTGCTCGTTAGCTATGCGCGCGCTTATATCCTTGACGATGCCCTGCGTCTCAAGTACCTTACCCGCCGAGTCCTTGAGGGCGTGTGCCGTTTCGATGCAGAAAAACGTGCTGCCATCGCTCTTTTTGAGCACTATTTCATAATCGTCAACGTATCCGTGGGCGGCTATTTGCGCCTTGAATCCCAGCCTGTCCTCCGGGTTGAGGAGAAAAGCGCTAAACGGCTTCCCTAGCACATCTTGCTTGTTCGGGTAGCCTAAGAGATTGGTTGCGGCGATATTAATGCCGGTTATGACATCGTCGGCGTTGGCCGTGTATATCATGTCCCTCGAGCCCTCGAACAAGTCGCGCAAGCGGCGTTCGTTCCTCGCGAGGCGCCTTTCGGCCTCCTTGCGCTTCTGCTCCTCGATCTTACGCTGGTGGCGCGTTTCTACGATAGGCGCTATAGACTCTTTGAGCGAGGCGAGCGAAGCTAATTCTTGCTCGCTCCAAGCCCCTTCCGCCCTGCCTAGGAAAACGTAGCCGCCATCGTCGCCGGAGGCGTACAGGCACACCGATATCCACGCGGCCAGAGACTTGTCGATCATAGGCGTCGACCATGGCCCAAAGCGCGTTACCTCGGCGTCGCCGCGGTGGTGATCTACGCAGGCGCGCCAGCGACTCTCCGGTAGCGCGATAGGATAGTCCATTCCCGCCAGGCTCATTCTATAAACCTTGCTGCTGCTAATATAAAACAAGGCCGCGGCGCTTGCGTCGAAGGTATTCCCGATGGCCTCTATGGCGGTTATGTTCGCCTTTTCAGATTCGTCTTGGGCGAATATCCTGCCGAGCTCGACGCTAAGCGAGAGTATGCGCATGCGCGCTTGGGTACGTAGCGCGTCCGACTCGAATGATTGGTGCTCAGGCATCGGGGCTCGCCTCCTCGAAAAATCCCATCAAGCCGAGGAGGACGAATATCGAGCGCACCTTGGGCTGCAGGTTCTTGATCTGGAAACGGATATCGCGTTTTCTGGCGGCGCTCAGCCCCACGGTCAGCGCCCCTACGCCGCTTGAAGAAATATAGTTCACCTCCCCAAGATCGACGATGAGGCGGGGTTGCCTGGCTTGGCGGTCGATGATCCAGGACAGCAGGTCTTGTAGCCGCCTCGAGCTGTCAAGGTCGAGGGAGCCGTATAGCCTAAGCTCAAACCCGGCTTGGCCTTCATCGGCCGCAACCTTCATCGTCGCTTTAGGGCCGAAAAACTCGGCGATGGCCTCATGTACGTCCATAAATCACAGCAGCTTGGCGGTGAGCATGGTAACGTCATCGCTGAAGTCGGCGGCTCCCGCTTCCGCGATAGCCATATTGAGCAGCCTGCGATGGTAGTCGTCCCCCGGGGGCGCTGCCTTGAGCAAGGGCGTCAGCTTGACGAGGACCTTGCCTTCGGGGCCATCGAGCTCGACGAGGCCATCGGTGTAGAGCAGCAAGACATCTCCGGAACGTAAGCGGACCGTTTGCTCCGGATAGGTGATCGATTGGACGAACCCGATACCCGTGCCCGACACCGGTAGCTCGCTCGGCGTGCCGTCGCGTATCACGAAGGGATGCTCGTGCCCGGCATTCGCGTATTGGAGCGTCTGGTTCTTGACGTCGAGGACGCCGGCGAAGAACGTGATGAGCATATTGGATGTGCTGCGGAATTCAAAGTTCATCCGGTCGTTCAGCCAGGACAGGAACGCGCCGGGCGAGAAGGCCTTGCCGATGACGCCGCGCACGTATTCGGGGTAAATGATGGCCTTGAGAATGCCGGTGATGAACGCGGCCTTAACGCCATGGCCGGCTACGTCACCCATGAGGAGCAGGTAGCGGTCCGCGCCAAGGAATATCACGTCGTAATAATCCCCGCCGCAAAATAGGCCCGGTACCGGCCTATAGCTGGTCCTGAACTCGACGCCGTCCGATTTGACGATATTGGGCTTGAGTATGGCTTTTTGCATCTCGCCCGCCCATTTGAGCTCCTCTGTCATGGTTTTGAGGTATTCGGCGTTTTGCCGAAGGGCCTGTCCATGTTCCCAGGCTTTCTGAACCTGCGCCTGCAGATAGGCCGAATCCCAGGGCTTGAGTATGTAGCTGAAGATACCGGCGCTGACGGCTTTGATCACTTCGTCGGTATCCGAATAGCCGGTAAGGAGTATGGATACTATATGCGGATACTTATCCTTTACCGCCAAGAGGAAATCAGAACCCTTCATCTCAGGCATCTTAAGGTCGGATACGATTATAGCCGTCGATGCGCCGCGCGTCTGGAGCATATTCAAGCCTATCTGGGCCGATGTAGCGCTTACGATTTCTATCGATCGCTCCTCCGCCCAATCGGACAATTCGCGGCGAAGGGCATTGGTGATATTCGGCTCGTCGTCTACGAGCAGCATGCACTGATTCTTCGTTTTCATATTAGTTCCCCTGTTATCGTCATGAATCCTGCTTAAAGTGGAGGGCGGCAAGCGCGCCGCGATCGTTGCTGAAATTGACCGTTCCATTCAGCTGCGAAGCGAGTATAAGGATGAGCCGCATGCCCAGCGAAGAAGAGGTCGCCGCCACGAAGCCCTCGGGGTAGCCTTGCCCATTGTCCCTCACTTCCAGCGCTACATTGCCGTGATCGTCGCGCTTAAGGGTTATATTTATAAAAAGCGGGCTGTCCGCCGGCGGAATGGGGAACCTGAGCGCGTTCGAGACAAGCTCAGATACGATGAGGCCGGCGGGTATGGCAGCCTCGAGGGTAAGGAAGACTGGCTCAAGCCGGTATCGTAGCTGCGCCGCGCTTTTTTCGCTGACGATATCCTGAACGAGGGATTCGGCGAGTTGTCGCAGGTACAGCGAGAAATCAATGCGCGACAGATCCCCTGCTCGATAGAATTGATCGTGGACCATGGACATCGTCTCGACTCGCCTATGCAACTCCTCTACTATACGACATGCCTCTTGGTCTTTTATGTCCTCGGAGGACAGGTTAAGGAGGCTCGTGATGATCTGCATATTGTTCTTTACTCGGTGATGCACCTCGCGGAGCAGGGCTTCCTTTTCGCGAAGCGAAAGCTCGAGCAAGCCAAGTACCCGCTTCTTTTCGCTTATGTCCCGTTGGATGGCTATGAAATGCTCTATCTTCCCATCCGCGTTCAGGACCGGCGTTATGGTCATTTCTTCGATATAAAGCTCACCGGTTTTACGCCTGTTCGTAAGCTCGCCTTGCCAGCTTTTCCCCGAAATGATGGTGTCCCACAGCTGCCTATACAGCGTGGGGTCTTGAGAACCGGATTTGATCAAGGCTCGGGGATTCTTGCCCAGGGCCTCCTCTATCGAGTAGCCGGTAAGGTTCTGAAAGGCCAAATTCGCCCACTCTATCATGCCATCGCGGTCGGTAATCACTATAGCGTCGCCCGCCGCTTCGAGCGCCGTGCTCTTGAGCCTGATCTCTGCCTCGCTCCGCTTTTTTTCTGTAATGTCGGTTAAGGTACCCACTATCTCGCCATCGACCTCGGAGGCTGATCCTTCGTGGGCGTCGGCCCGAGTTAGGCGCATTTCATCCCTTAGCCACGCCGTCGTGCGATCCTTTTTTATAAATCGATACTCGTGCGCGAATCTTTTCGCCTTGGTTAGTTCCCCTACGCCCCGGAGCGCCGCGGCCCTATCTTCCGCCGCTATATTCTTAAACCACCAGCCCGGTGCGAGGGCATCCTCGGGCGAATAGCCAAGGAGCGTAGCGATATTCTCGCTTATCCAATCCATGCGCATATCGCTTTCGGCGAGATGGAAGGCGTAGGTTACCGTTGGGCTCGTGGCTAGATAGTGAGACAATTTAGCGGCTACTTCGTCGCGTTGCCGTCGGGCCTCTAGCCGCTGGGAAATGTCCTGCATGATCGTGAATAGGTAGCTTTTCTCTTCTATCATAATCGGGTTCGCATGGACTTCCACGTCGCTTACGGCCCCGTCGGCATGCCGATGCCTGAACTGAAAAAAATTCTTTTTCGATTCCATAGCGCTTCGCATTTGCTGCCTAATTATCTCGATTTTTTGCGTGTTGATATCCGCGATAGACTTGCCAAGAAGCGATTCCCTTGGCCATCCATAATAGGCGATAGCCGCGTCGTTGGCGTCCACGATGGCTAAAGTGGCCGGGTCTATGATGAGCATCATTGCGGCGCAATACTCGAAAATCGAGCGGTAGCGCTGCTCGCTCTGCCGTAGTTTTGTTTCCTGCAAAGCGTTAGTCGAGAGCAGCCGCATGCGCTCTAGGGATTCGCTCACGGAATAAGAAAGCCGCGACAAGTGTTCTTTAATCACGTAGTCGGTAGCGCCGGCCTTCATGCACGCGACTGCGACCTCCTCGTTCATGGATCCTGTAAGCACGATGAAGGGTAAAAAGGCGTCAAATTCCCGAACGATTTTGAGCGCGGTCATCCCGTCGAAGGAAGGCATGGCGTAATCGGAAATAACGATGTCTGGCTTGAAGTCGCGCAATGCGTCAGTGAGCGCGGATTCCGCGTCGACCCGCTCGAATTCGAAATCGAGGCCATCTGCCCGCAGTTTTCTTTCCGCGAGCATCATATCCGTGGGAAGGTCTTCCACGAACAGTATCCTTAGCCGTTTTGCATTTTTCATGGCAACTCCAATCCGGAAGCCTCGGTACGAGGTAGGGTAAACCAGAATTCAGTCCTTTGGTCCTTGAGTATTCCCGCGCCTACCCTGCCTCCATGCCGTTCGACGATGCGCCTTACGATGGCGAGGCCCGCTCCCGTACCGGCGTATTCCATGCAGCTGTGAAGGCGGGAGAAGAGTTTGAACAGCTTATGCGCGTATCGATCATTGAAGCCGACGCCGTTATCCCGTATACCGTATTTGATTTCCGATGCGGACGCATCGGCGAAGACTTCTATGGATCTACCCGGCCGCCCCGCGGAAAATTTGATTGCGTTAGCAAGAAGATTGCCCCATACCTTGCGCAGTAGCGTTGGGTCGCCTATGCAATCGGGTATATCGCCAAGCTCAAAGGCTATCGCTGAGCGTTCTTCAGGCGATGCGGCTTCGTGATACATGGCCCTGGCCATGTCGCGCATCGATATGAGAACGGGGTGGAGCGCCGCGCTGCCTATACGAGTTATAGTTACGAGGTCGGTGATGAGCGCATTCATTTTTAAGGCATTTTCGGAGATGATAGCCAGCTTTCTCTGCCCCTCTCCATCCAGAGCCGGGCCATAATCTTCAAGCACTATCGAGGAGAATCCCGTTATTGCCCGCAGGGGCGCTTTAAGGTCGTGGCTAAGGCTAGAGGCGAAGGACTCGAGCTCTTTGGTTCTCGCGGCAAGGAGCGCGCCGTGATCTACCATGAGCCTATCCAGTTCAAGCTCGAGCTTCTCCGCCTTCTGTATGGCTCTCTGAAGCTCGCCGAGGTCGGCCGCAAACGAGAGCGCGCCGATGATTAGCATGTTCTCCCCAAAAATCGGCTGCCAGTGCAGCTCAAGGACGGTATCTGCTCCCGCTTGCTCCTGCCGCTCGATAAACGATTCGCCGGCCAAGGTGCGATCTATGCTCGCCTTGGTTAAGGCGCGGAGACTTCCTGTGGACATGTAATCGAGTATCGAGTAACCGAGCCTGATCGTTGACTTCCAAGCGGCGAGCATCGCCGCTCTGTGATTATCGTTAAACGCAAGGTAGCGGTATTCGCGATCAAGCGCAAATAAGATCGAGTTTGGCAGATTCCCAAGGATGGAGCGAAGAAGATCCTCGCTTGAGGCGACGTCGAATTCTCCGCCGGATAGGCTCATGGCTTTTCGTTGAGAAGGAGCCAATAGTAGCCAAGCTGGCGCGCTACTTCGGTGAATTTCCCGAAGTCAACCGGCTTAACGATATAGCTGTTCGTGCCCAGGTCATAGCTCGCAACCTTGTCCGATTCCTTGCGCGACGTAGTGAGTATGACCACTGGGATACTTTTGGTGCGCGGGTCCGATTTTACCACCCTGAGCACCTCGAGTCCATCCACCTTGGGCAGATTCAGGTCAAGGAGTATGAGGCTCGGTTTGTCCTCTATGTGGCGTTCCTCGTACCTCCCGTTGGCAAAGATGAATTCCAGGGCCTCCTCCCCGTCTCGTACTATCTTGATATTGTTGCCGAAATTGTATTTAGAAAACCCCCGTATAGTCAGTTCCACGTCGTTGGGGTTGTCTTCCACGAGGAGTATATCGATTTGCTTCGAATTATCCATGTTCCACCTCCGATGGAATAGAGAAGCTGAATTTCGCGCCAAATCCGACGCGGCCTTCGGCCCATACCCTGCCGCCATGCTTTTCCACTATCGTCTTGACGATCGAGAGGCCTACGCCCGTTCCGTTGAATTTTTCCGGGTCATGCAAACGTTGGAATATGGTGAAGAGCTTGCCCTCGTAGCGCTGGTCGAAACCGGTGCCGTGGTCCTGCACGGAATACTCGCTCGTGCCGTCCTGCGCAATGCCGCGAACCTCTATCCTGTGCACCGGGCTCGGTTTGGAATACTTGACGGCGTTGGATAGCAGATTTTCCCATACTCTCTGCATCATGGCCCGATCGGCTAAAGCGTCGGGAAGCGCGGCTATGCTGATTTCGAAATCGGCAAGTTCCGCTGGGGCAGCGCAAAGGGCGACGCTCTCTTGAGCGAGGGCGCGCATGTCGACGCGGATAAGGTTGAGCTCGGCCTTGCCTACTTTAGTCAAGTCGAGTATATCTTGCGTCAATCTATCCATCGTCATGCCGCAGGATTTAATGATATTGAGAAGCCGATTGCCTTCATCGCCGAGCGCATCGCCGTAGTCTTCCAGAAGTATGCTGGCGAAGCCGTCTATCGAGCGTAGCGGGGCGCGCAGGTCGTGCGCCACGGAGTAGGCGAAGGCCTCGAGTTCCCGGTTGGCCGCCTCGAGCTGAGCATTCCGACGGCTTGCGACTTTCTCTAGTTTGCGTATGGACTCGAACGAGTTAGAAAGCGAGGCGGCCATGGCGTTGATTTCCCTCGCCACTTCCGAAATCTCGTCGTCCGGAAAGAGCGACAGCCTTGTCCCGAAATTCCCCCTGCCTATGCTGGTAGCGCCGCTCCTGAGCCTCTCGATGCCGACGGTAAGTGCTTTGCTGATAAAAAAGCGATTCAGGGCTATTAAGGTAATCAGTACCGCTATACAGCATACGGACAACCATACGATCCCGCGGTTGAGCCGTGCGTTATTAGCCCTATCAAGCTTTTCAAGCCTACGCGCGTCTTCGTTGATTATAAAAGCCTTGATCAGGATCTGATTCAATAGTTGCCGTTCGTCTTCATTCCACATAAAGCTTAGCTCGCCAGTATGGGCGGGAGATTGGCCTGAGTCTAATAGCATTTTAAAGAGCGCGCTCACGTTCGTGTCGCCTGTTATCAATTCCTCATAAAGCGCTCCATATTCATCAGTGAGCCTGTTGGGGCGTAGCTTTAGGAACATTTCGTCTAGCGAGGCGTCTTTCTCGAATATCTGAGCTAAGGAGCTCTCGCTTCGAGTAAAAAGATAATCCTCCCGTAAAAGCAAGCGCTCGAGCAAGGTGGTCCTAATCTTGGAGTACATGTCGGCCCTCTCGATAGCCTTACGCGATTCCAAAAACATGGCGCTCATGGCCGCGGCGATCAGGACCGTTACGGCGAGCGTTGCTATAAAAGACCGGTCAAGCAGCCTGCTAATTTTCACTTGAGTAGCCGTTCGCGGTACGGAGCGAGTTCGTAGGGGGCGTTCCAGTAGATTCGTTCCATGTATTTTGGCACGGCAGTTTGGCGCGAGCCGGCGAGTACAAGCGCCCGACGGGTCTCTTCTTCCAGTGCTAAAAGTTGGGTTTGCTCAAGAGGACCCCTTCTCTTTATGTATCCCGCCATATTCGCCAGCCCAGCCAGCGCTAAGGTTGTGAACGCGAGGTCGATAGCTATGAGTGGGTCGGGTAAATCATGATTTACTATGGAACTGGAACATAGGATTCGGGCGGAAATAGCCGAAATAAAGGCCATGAGTATTGCCGTTACTCGTTTCATTCCCGCTTCCCCCAGTGGTTCCGGTTGGCGTCGAGATGAGAGTAAAAAATTACGGCTGATCGTTGGTTGTGCTTAAAATTTAGATGCATTCGAGAAAAAAGTCAATATTTGCTGCACGTTATATTTTAGCCTCCTCGCTACGATCTCTAGTTCCCCCGAAGCTTATGTCTGAGCCCGAGTAAAACTTAGCCTTTGGGCTTCGTGGCCTAGGCTTCGGGCTTGGATGATGCTCCTTTTCAAAAGGCACAGGCCCTAGGGGACCGGTACGCACTAGTGTATGCGCCATTGACATATTGTTTAGTATACTGTACAATCCGCATATGAGAACAAAAAATGACGCGGATGCCGCGGCGAGAGCAAGCGGCGCGCAGCCGGCCATATCGGCCCTCGGGCGGCTCGCCATCGCCATAGGCAGGCGATCGGTGCACGACTTCATGGAATT
>JBGSKZ010000352.1:0-2102 GCA_041741035.1 Treponematales bacterium | reverse complement strand
GCGCCGGCGCGGGTGCGGCCGGGTTGTCCGCGCTTGCCGTCGGCTTGGCTGGAGCGAGAGGCGCGCCGGATGCGGGGGCCGCTATCACGGAACGAACGCCTATGACGCGGCTTCCCCAATAGCGCTCGCTTAAGGGGCTTTCTATGACGCCGGTCCTAGGACCGTCGGAAACCGCATGAATGAGCCTGCCGCCGCCTATATAAAGGGCTACATGGCTGGCGGCGTTGCCTACCGTGTTAAAGATGAAGATGTCGCCGGGCAAGGCTTCGCTCTGCTTAACGGCTCGGCCTACCACGGTGTAGCTCCTGGCGCTGCGGGGCAGGTCCATGCCGGCAGCCTCGCGATATACATAGCGAACGAAACCCGAACAGTCGAAGGCGTAAGGCGATTCGGCGCCGTACTTGTAGGGCACGCCCTTGAATGAGCCGGCCAGCTTGATCACGCGGGCGCGCAGTTCGTCGGGCTTTAGCGGGCTTTGGGCCTCAAGGGGAGCCAGGGCGACGACAGAGAATAGGGCGAGAGCGATGAGGGTCCGGGCGTTTTGGCCTATCATGGACTAACTATAGCGCGGCGCGAGCTTCCCACCAAGGCCCGAGCCGGGTTACTATACCGGCGTGAACAACGAACTTTTGCATGAAGGGCTTAGGCTCCTGGGCCTGGACGGGCTAGACGGGCTTGAGTTGGGCCTTGAGCGCTACCGCGCCGCCATTGAAGAGCGGAACCCCGCCTATGGCCTCGTGGGCGCCGACGGCGAAGAACTGGTGATTAAGCACCTGCTGGACAGCCTGGCCCCGCTGGCCCTTCTGGAAAGGCTTTACCCGCAAGGCCGGGGAAGCGTGAGCCTGGCCGACCTCGGCACGGGAGCGGGCCTGCCCGGCATTCCCCTGGCCCTGGCCAAACCCGATTGGCATATTAGCCTCGTGGACCGCATGACGAGGCGCATCAATTTCCTCAAGGAAATGCAAGGCTCCCTGCCGCTTTTAAACGTGGACATAATCGAAGAGCAGGTCGAGCGCTATCGCGGCAGCCACGATATCGTCACGTTTCGGGCTTTCCGGCCCTTCGAGCGCAAGCTCTTTAAAAAGGTATTCGCCGCCTGCGCTGCCGATGGTTTCGTGGCGGCCTATAAAGGCAAGGCGGACAAGGCCCGCGACGAACTGACTGCCATAGAGGGCCTGTACGCTTCAGCGGAAATATTGCCCGTGCGCGTGCCCTTCCTGGAGGATGAGCGCTGCCTCGTAGTACTGAGGCCGTCTAAGGCCGGGAGCTAAGCAAGGCGCTCCAGCAGGGACACAATCTTGGATAAGGGTTCTATGTCGTCCTCGTCAAACTGAGCCAGCTTCTCCGAGTCGATATCGAGGACGGCCAGCACCCTGCCCTCTTTAATGAGGGGTATGACGATCTCGCTCTTGGAGCGCGAATCGCAGGCTATGTGGCCGGGAAAGGCTTCCACGTCCGGAACCACGACGGCCGCCTTGCTCCGCGCTGCTGCCAGGCATACGCCCTTGCCTTTGAGCACCTGGCAGGCCACGGAGCCCTGGTAAGGCCCCACGTGCAATTCGTCGTCGCCCGCTAAAAAATAGAAACCCGTCCAAAAATGATGCCTGAGCTTGGCGTGCAGCACGGCGCACACGGTAGCCATGCCGGCTATCAGGTTCGGGGACTTCTCCCGTATGAGCGGCTCAAGCTGATCATAAATTCGGTCGTAGGCGCCCTGCCGCCGTTCTTCTACCATTACAACGCTCCCGGGGCTAGTACTCTAGGCCGCCCTTCCAGTTCGATATGCCGCCGAAGTCTGAAAGGTTCGCGTAACCCATGGAACGGAGAGTTTTCATGGCTATGCCTGAGCGATTGCCCGAGCGGCAGTATACCACTATTGGACGGTTTTTGTCGGCCTCCATAAAACTGGAGGCAAGGGCGTCGTAGGGCGCCAAGACGGCGCCGGGGATGTGGCCCGCGGCATACTCCTCGGCCGTGCGCACGTCCAGGAGCAGGACGGAGCTATCCGGGGCGGCAAGGAGGGCGGCTAAATCATCGGAGGATAGCCTCGCGGGCAATTGAAGCTTAGCTTGAGAGCCGTTTCCGGCTGGCGAGCCAAGCGT
>JBGSKZ010000351.1:0-1079 GCA_041741035.1 Treponematales bacterium | reverse complement strand
TGCGGGCGGCGTAGAGGCCGCCCGGCTCCAGCGGGCGTTCCGCCCGCGCGGAGAGGCGCTTGCCGTCCACCAAAACGGACCATAGTCCGCTGGCCAGCCTTCCTTCGGCGCGTACCAATACAAAAGCGCCGGTATCGGGCCTCGCGGCCGATCCGACGCTTTGTATACGCGAAATGCTGTCCGCTGTGTCGCTGCCCGGCAGCCTCACAGCCAATGCGTCAGGCCTTCGCGGCCAGGGAGCGCACGGGAGGCTTGCGGCCGCCGAGGAGCTCCTTGATCTTGGCTTTCTTGCCTATCTTCTCGCGGATATAGTAGAGCTTGCCCCTGCGCACCTTGCCGCAGCGAAGAACTTCAAGCTTGTCTATCCTGGGAGAGTGCATGGGGAACACGCGCTCCACGCCTACGCCGTAGGAATTCTTGCGCACGGTGAAGGTCCTGGAAAGGCCCGCGTTCTTGATGGCTATGACAAGGCCCTCGTATATCTGGATACGCTCGTTCTTGCCTTCCACGATCTTGAAATGAACGCGTACGGTATCGCCGGCTTTTACGTCCGGAAGTTCCTTAGCCTGTTCGGCGCTCAGCATCTTAATAAGGTCCATTTATTCGCCCCCCTGTTCCGTTAATTCGCGTATCAAGGCCCTGAGCTCTCCCTCGAGTCCCTTGCCCTGGAGCAGATCGGGACGGTACAACAAGGTCTTCTCAAGCCGTTTCTTAAAGCGCCATCGTACGATGTTCGCGTGATGTCCCGAAACGAGGACGTCCGGGACCTGCATCGTATCATAAAGAGCCGGCCGTGTATACTGGGGGTACTCGAGGAGCCCGTCTTCGAAGCTCTCTTCCTCAAGCGATTCCCCGGTAATGACGCCCGGTATAAGCCTATAGAGCGCGTCGACGAGCACGAGGGCCGCTACCTCGCCGGAGGAGAGCACATAGTCGCCTATGCTTATCTCGTCGCTCACGTAGCGCTCTATGACCCGCTGGTCTATGCCCTCATAACGGCCGCAGAGGACTATTAGACGCTCCTCGCGGGCCAGCTCCCTGGCATAGGCCTGGTTGAAAAGCCGGCCGCCGGGGCTCAT
>JBGSKZ010000350.1:0-6801 GCA_041741035.1 Treponematales bacterium | reverse complement strand
CCGCGTGGCGGCCTGCGAGGCCCTGGACGCCGACGCTCCGCTCGCCGAGCGCCTCTGGGGCATTAACCGCCACATGCGCTACGAGCTTAGGCCCGACTCGGATCAGGACCCGCCGGAAAGCGACGCCCTGGCCATAGCGAGGATGCTGGGCCTGGACAGCGCCATCGTGGAGCGCGCGGAACGGTACTTTAAGGTGAGGCCCAGCTAGTTTCGCCCCGGGGACTCTTGTTTATTTCGCGTGCCGGAATAAGAATTGAAGAATGCCGCAAGAAAGCCCGTTCATGGTTAATACCCCGCCTCCTCCCTCCGATAGTAAGAAGGGGTACCCGGCGATGGCATTAAAGAGCGGCTTCGCGCTTGTAGACAACGATAGACGACTCATCAAAGACCATGCCCATCAGGTACGCGAAGCCCTTTTCGCCTGCACCACGCAGGTTCAGGTCGAATGCTCGGTAGCCTTCGCCCGCTATCTGAATTACGCCGGCTTGAACAGCGATAATTATTGGCTCTTTATGCGCCTGGTAATGACCAATAATCAATGGGTAATCGACGAGCTCCTCCATGGCCGTGATCCTCGCCTGCTTTTTTCCACCATACGCCCGGATGAAGACCTAATAGAAGCGGCGTTTCAGGCTTTATTTTCCCGCCATCCCGACGAAATATACAGCCCCGCCCTCGAAGCCATGCTTGGCGTCATACAGAATGCGTACTTTGATCCCGATGACGGGTATAGGATACGTAAGCTGAGCATCATGGACATCAACACGCTCGGTAAATTCCTGCTCAAAGCCGAAGGCCAGGAGCATCCCGTCAATCGCCTCGTCCTGGATATACTCGATCGCTTGGCCCACGTCGGCGGCTACTATGGCGAGCCGGATAAGAACGTGCTCTCCAAGCACGCTTTCAATGTACGCTACGCATACTTCGACCGTACCCGGAACCTCATAGACGCCATACCCGAGCCCCTGCTCGTGCGCTTCCCGGACAACCGGGAGGTGCACCCCGAAGACGACTATGCCGAACTGGTCGCCAGGCGCCGCCTGCGGAAGAGGGACAGCTTTGGCCGCTTCGTTAAGGAAACGGCCGAGTCGGCACCTGCGACGGCATCTGCCCCGGCAGCCGCGCCTGCGGCCGTGTCGGCCCAAACACCGGCTGAGCAAGCCCTGAAGCCCCCTGAACCGGACCCGAAGCCTGCCGAGCTGAGCTCTGTCCTGGCCGCCGAGCCGGCTAAAGCGTCGGCCGCCGATCTTGCTCCCGCGTCGGCCAAAGCGTCGGCCAAAGTATCGGCATCGTCGGCCACCGGCCGGGCGAAGGCCACAAAGCAGGAAATGCCGTCCGCTCCGTCGCAAGAAAGCAAGCGGGGAATGAAGGCCGGCGCCAAGAAGCCGGCGTCGCCTAAGAAGCGGAAATAAACGGCCCTCTCGCGGGGCCTTAAGCTACAAAACGCAGCATTCAGGAGGGGTCGTGGCAAAGAAAATGCGAGCGCCTATCCAGACCGCGGATGCGGTATCCGCCGCGCTGACTGGGCTGTCGGGCGTAAAGCTCGTCAACAAGGTCGTGGACCTGCTTAAGGCCCTGCCTGGCAGGCTTCGCGACGACGCCGGCGAGCCTGGCGGGCTCATAATGTTCCCCGACGGACTTAGGCCCATCATAATCGGCGATTTGCACGCGAATAGGGAAAATCTCAAATATATCCTCGACCATGACGGCAATCGCGCGGACCTTGAAGCGGGCAAAGCCGCGTGCATTTTTCTCGGCGACGTGCTGCACGATGACCGTACGGGGCATATGAAAGACATGACCAGCTCCGTAGCCATGCTGGACGACCTGTTTGAGGTGTTCCTGAGCTATCCAGGCAGGGTGTACTACATACGCGGCAACCATGACAGTTTCGACGAGCGCTTAAGGAAAAGCGGCATATCCCAGGGCTATGAGCTGAAGAGCCAGCTCTTGGCTACCAGGGGCAAGGATTTCGTCGACGCGGTGCAAATCTTTTTCGACGCCTTGCCGGTTTTTATCATAGGCAAGGGCTACGTCATTACCCATGCCGGCCCGCCTAGGGGAGGCCTGGTGCGGGAAGAGCTCATTAACATCAAGCGCTATCCGGAGAAGTACCATCAGCTGCTGTGGAACCGCCTCAACGAATTCCATGGTAACCCGAGCCTCAAGGAATACGGCGAGAAGGATTTGCGCCTGGTCCTTGATTTCCTGGATCTGCCGCCGGATACGCATTTTATCGTGGGGCATAATCCCCTCTGGAATGACGGGAATAAGATCGGGGTATGGATGAATGTCATAGGCATAAAAAACCATCATATCCTGTACTCGGGATACGGCAGCAAAGCGCCGTATTTTACCATTGAGAAGGGCGAACTCGTGTGCAAACAGGCCAAGCCCCAGCAGGTGGAGGCGTATTACTATGGATGAACAGAAGAATTTGGCGGCAGCCGTCGGCGATTCCGAAATCGTGCGGTATTTCTACCTTGACCTCGGCACCGAGGCGGTAGCCGACAGGCTGGACGCGCTCAAGCTCGAGCTCACCTCAAGCCAGGATGACGTCCCGTTCAACGCGCAGGTAAAGAGCTATTTCGGGGCGGCTGACCAGGACGGGGACCTTTGGATAGTCAAGCCGGTGGCCAGCGCCGAGGAGATGCTCTACCATAGGGCCTGCGAGCTCGCGTATCTCCTTGACCATCGCACCGGCACTTTCGCGGCGCCGACCACGGCTTTGACGATAGGCGGCAAGAGGTTCCGCGCCACGAAGGTCGTGCAGCACGCCGTGCAGATAAGCTCCTATAATTACCTGGAGCCTCCCTTCATCAATATACTGCGATCGGATCTCGTCAACCGCTGGATATTCTTCGACGAGGACCGTAATCCCAACAACTACCTCGTGATAACCAACGAGAAGAAGCGGCCCTTCGTGGTGGCCATAGACTACGACAAGGCCGATATGCTTTCCACTACGATGAAGATTACCGGTATGCCGGAGAAATTCGGCTGGCTGCGCACGGAAAAGACCCGCTTCCTGACCCTATTGCGGCCGGAGAATTTCGAAGCCGTGTCTATCGACGCCTTTGAGGATAGGCTCTGCGCGTTCGGCTCGATAAACATCAAGGAAATAACGCTGCTGGCCAAGAAGGTCTTTACCGGCTATTGCCCGGACCCGGCGGGCATGGCCGCGGCTACCGGAGCCCTCATCTTAAGCCGGAGGGATTATGTGGACGCCTATTTCAGGAAAATGTTCAAATCCGGCGCGGAAACCCGCGAATCCTGCCACGACGAGGACTATTCGGCCTTCGGGCAGAGCTTCATGGACATGCACAATCGAAAAAAAGGGTGACATCTTTTAGCAATTCTCTTGACAGGGTAAGCGCCACGCCTAGAATTACAGTCTGAGCACTATATTTATGCGTTCGCTGTACTATGGAGGTTATGATGGATAAGCAGACCGAACGGGTCATCGAAAGGACTTGGTCAAAAGAGACCATAATGCAAGTTGAGCTAGGTATCGTGCAGAACATGCTCGGCTCAAGAACCGAAGAAGCTGTAGAGGGTTCGATAAGCTTCGCTCGTTTTCTAAGCCTGTCCGGCTTGAATAACGACAATTATCCGGCATTCCTTAAGCTTCTCGAAGTCGAAAACCATTGGGTAATAGACACCATGGTAGGGAAGAAAGATCCCTTCCTGCTCCTAAGCGGCATTCAGCCCAACAGCTTCCTGTCCTATACGGGGTTTAAGCTCCTTACGAACTGGCATCCGGGCGGCATCTACCCCGTGACGCTTTCGATAGTGCTTGGCATCCTGCAGGCCACCTATGCCTCCCCCAAGGACGGCTATAAGATTTTCTCGGTTTCCATCAACGACGTGAACAATCTCGGCAAGCACCTCAATAAGGAGCTTGGGCAGGACGACCCGAACAATCGCTGTATACTCGATATACTCGATCGCCTCGGCTCCCTCGCGGGTACCTCGACGAACCCTGACAAGGAGCAGATGGCCCGTCAGTCCAATAATATCCGCACCTTCTACTTCGATAAGCGCAAGAAGATGGAAGATATTATCCCGCAGGTACTCCTGGTAAAGTCGGATTATGTAGCCAAGGAAACCGCGCCTCGCATGCTCTACGTAGACTAACTGGGGGAAAGGAGTACAATTATGAAGGAACTCTTCGAAAAGAAGCAGGATTGGACGGAAGCCGAGGTCCAACAAATAGAATACAGCATGCTCAAGGGTATTTTAGGCTGCCGCAGCACCGAAGCCGTGGAAGCCGCCACTACCTATGCCAGCTACCTGAATTTCACCGGTATCACCAACGGCAATTATCCGGTGTTCTTAAGCCTCCTTACGGTCAGGAACCATAATGTCATCGATGCCCTCCTGGGCACCCGCGACCCCTTCCTGTTCATGAGCTCGATACAGCCGAACTACTTCATCGTCTCCACCTGCTTCGCCATATTGACGAAATATAGGAAAGCGGAGATTTATCCGAAGACGCTCGGCATTATTCTTGGGGTTTTCCAGGCTACCTTTAATTCGCCCCTGGACGGCTACAAGATCTATCCGCCTTCCGTGGCCGACGTAAACGCCCTTGGCAAGCACCTCAATGAGGAAAAAGGCCAGGACGATCTCTTGAACAGGAGCATACTCGATATACTCGACAAGCTCTCTTCCCTAGAGGGGCAGAATATCGACGAGGATATGGAAGACCTGGCCGTGCATTCGCATAATATCCGCAACAACTTCTTCGATTCCAAGAAACATCTCGTGGACGTTATACCCGAGGTGCAGTTGCGCCTGGAGCCTAACCTCGACAAGGACGTGCAGCCTCGCGAGAGGAAGCCCTTGGCCGAAGCGGAGCCGGCTCGCCAGTAAGCTCAAGGCAGAAAAAGAACTGGATCGCCGCCGGATACGTCCGGCGGCCCGGTCTTTAATCAGGAGGAACCGATGCCACGCTCCGAATGGCCGCTATGGTCTGAGAATGAGATCGATGCGCTGTCGCTTAGCTATATAAAAGATATTATCTCCTGCAATGATGAATACGGCACCTTCGCGGCGGTAGCGTTTTCCCACTACCTTACGAGCAAGGTGGGCCTGCATCCGGACAATTATCCGGTGTTCTTCCGGCTTATCGAATCGGGCAACCATTGGGTTATCGACACCCTGGTAGCCGATAAGGACCCCTCGAAATTCCTCGGCGCCATACAGCCCAACAGCTTCATGCTCAAGGAATGCTTCCGCATGCTTACCGGGTGGAAGCCCGGCGAGGTATATCCCAAGGCGCTCGTTATCATCAATGGCCTGCTCACGCAGTGTTATCAGGTCCCTGAGGAAGGGTATAGGCTTTATCCGCTCGGGGTAAGCGATATCAATAATCTGGGAAAGCACCTGGATAAGTCCAAGGATCAAATGGACCCGCTGAACAGGACCGTGCTGTCCGTGCTCGATCGGATAGCGAGCCTTATCGAGCCACAGAAGCCCATGCCGTCCAACGATATCAAGGATGTCGCCCTGCAAGCCAATAATATCCGCGGAAAATTCCTGGATATGACCAAGAAGCTGAACGAGTCCATACCCGATGTATTGTTGGAGCGCGGTAATTACCTCGAGAAACAGGTGAAGCCGAACGTTCCCGTCATAGAGCTGTAAACGATCCTATGAAGCCATGGCTGTCGTCGCTTAACCTTAGCAGTTCGCCGGCGGCCGGGGCGGCATTGTTCGCGTAGAGCCTATACCATGCTACGTCCGCTCACGGAAATAAATAACTGCTACAAACTGCAAGCGCTCCTGTCCGACACTCCGCTCGCGGAGGAATGGGTGGCGAGCGCCATTTTTTCGCCTCATAAATTCATCCTGAGGTTTTTTAAAGAAGACTCCTTGACGGCCCAGGCCATGGAGCGCTTACGCCGCGAGGCTAGGCTCTATTATGGCCTTCGGCTCGAGGGCCTAACTAAGCTGATAGAGCTTGAATATTACGAGAGGCGCCTGTTCGTCTGTTCGGAGTATTACGGCGACGATACGCTCGCGGACCGCTTAGCCAAGCCAGGCGGCATAGACCTTACCCTCGCCTGCGAAATGGCCGTAGCCTTCGCCCATAGCCTTGAAGGCCTTCATGCCGGCGGGCTTATCTACGCGAGCCTGTCGCCGGCCGCCGTGCGCGTAGGCGCGGGTCCGTTAAACCTGGAAAACGTAGCGCTCCAGGTGCCGGGAGCCTTCCCCCTGCTCGGCGAAGGCGAAGAGCCAATACCGGCCAAGCTTGGCCCATCCTGTTTCCTCGCCCCGGAAGCGCACGCGCGCTCCAGGCTCGGCCCGGCTTGCGATATTTTTTCGCTCGGCGCCATGCTCGCGTGGCTCGCCACGGGTGTCGAGCCTAAGGCCGGTCAGTGCAGGGGCGCTTGGCTGGACGCTCTGCGCCAGAAGGCGGCGCCCGAGCAGCTTATGGCGGCGGCGTCAAAGGCCCTTGCCGATAGCCCTACGCAGAGGCAGGCTTCCTGCGCGGAGTTCATTGCGGATATCGAGCCCTGGCTCGATACCAAGCGGATAAAGGCGCCCAAGCCCTGGTCAGGCGAGCCTGTCGTGGCCAGCCTGGAACCTGTGGAGCAGGAAGCCCGTCCGCCCGTGCGCCTGCCTGAAGCCGTACCCCACCCTGAGGTGATCAAATATTTCCAGGAGCTTTCATCCGAATATCTGTCCGCCGCGGTGGACGCGAACGCGAAGCAGTCGGCCGCTCCCGCCCGCGCCTCCCCCGTCAAGCCGCTTGCCGCTCCCGCCTCGCAGGCGGCGGCCGGCGTCATGGAAATG
>JBGSKZ010000349.1:0-1931 GCA_041741035.1 Treponematales bacterium | reverse complement strand
CGAGCCGAGCTGCTCCGCGAGCAGGCCGACGAGCTTGAGCCCGAAGCCTTCCGCCTCCGCGGGGTCAAAGCCGGGCGGGAGGCCGACGCCGTCGTCGCGTATATCCAGCGCGAGATTATCGCCTTCGCGCGCGAGGCGCACAGCGACCGTTCCGCGCCTGCCGACGGGAAAAGCGTGCTTGAAGCAATCCGTGACGAGCTCATTGACGATCAAGCCTATCGATATGGCCCGCTTCATGTCTATGGAGGCGGGCGCTATGTCTTTCGTGACCGAAATGCCCCGGGCGTCCGCTCCCATGCTCTCCGCGGCGGAATCGGTAACCCTGCCCAGGTAATCCACCAGGTCTATATCCTCGATGCCGCCGCTATCGTACAGGATATCGTAGAGCGAAGCCAGCGCGGACACCCTCGCTCCCAGGGTGGCGAGGGACGATTTGGCCTCGGGCGCCTCGACCGCGTCCGATTCGATGCCCACGAGGCTGGATATTATGGCCATGCTGTTCTTGATCCTGTGCTGGAGCTCCAGGAAGAGCATAGCCTTCTCCGCCGCGCTGGCCTTCTCCCGCTCTTCGGCCTGGGTGCGATAGGCCAGTTCGGCGGCCAGCTCCGCGTTCGCCTTCGAGAGGTCCGCGGTGCGCAGCGCGATTTTCTCCTCCAGCGATGCCCGTTCGGCATCGAGCATGGCTATAGCCTTCTTCCTCTGGGCGGACGAGCGGGCGAGCCCGAGCACCAGGGCCGATTCCACCGCGAGGATGAGGAGTATGGCCAGCAGGATGGGCCATGCCCTGCCCCATACGGTCTGGCTGCGGAAGAGGGTCACGCTATCCGGGGGAACGAGGCTGGCCGGTATGCGCCATCGGGCGAGAGCCCTGGCGTCGAACCAATAGCCCATTGTCGCCTCCGCGTAATCGGCCTGCGTATCCGGCGCCTCTGAGGCGCCGTAAGCAGTCACCCGGCCCATGACCCGCCCCAGCTGGACGGCGCTTACCGAGTAGCCCCCCACTATGCCCGTGCCTACGAGGGTATCGAAGTGGCTGAATACGGGTACCGGCGCGGCGGCCGAGAGCCTAGACGCTACCATGGCCGCGTTTAGGGGAGCGCCGTCCCGGTCCCGCTGGACGGGCAGGTAAAAAATTGCCCAGTCGCGGGGCAGGGCGCGCGCCCGGTCGAGGAGCTCATCTAGGGTGAACTCGTCCCATATTTCCAGCGGGGCCGTAAGCGCGGCTGCCGCTATGCCGCGTATCTGCCGCGTGCGGGCCAGGCCTATGGCGCTTCGGTCGGCGACGACCGCGATATGCCGCGCGGAGGGCAGGAGCAGGGCTATGGCCTCAAGGGCCTTGCCGAGGTCGGAAGCCGTGGAATAGCCGCGCTCGAGCCCGTTGCCAGCGCCAAGGGAGGGCGACGGGGCGTAATTGAAGAGGAAGCGGACCGCGCCGCCGAAGAGTCCCGGATGAGCTAGGAGCAGGGCGGCCGCCTGCTGGCTTTCGGCTATAACGGCGTCCAGGGAAATCCCCCGGTACTTTTCCGCTATGCCCTCCACCCAGGCCAGCCTCGACGCGGTGTCGGACGCGAGGTCTGAGTCTATGTTTTCCTCGAAGAGCACAGGCCTGTCGCGGCTATCGATGGGCTCAAGGATTTCCGCCAGGCCTTGCGCCACGCCCCTGGACCAGGGCAGGTGGCGCGAATACGAGTACATGACGAGGACGCGGCGCGGTGCTGGAGCCTGCGCCCAAGCTTGCGTCGGCATGGCGGCCACGATAGCCCCCGCGGCCGCGAGCAGCGTCGCAAGCCTCAATAGCGGCCGATAATTGCGCACGCGGCTATACCCCCCTGGACTGTAAGTATAGTTGCGCTTCCGCTTCCTCGCAATGCGGGACCGTCGCCGGCCCGCGGCCAGGCGCGAAGGCCGGTTCTACGGGAGAGCCTCGGGCG
>JBGSKZ010000348.1:0-3087 GCA_041741035.1 Treponematales bacterium | reverse complement strand
CTGGCCGTAGGAGCCGGACTCACATAAATCGTACTCCGGTAAACCCGGGGCGGTTCATACTATCCAAATCATTATATGTTCTATATTTCCAAAAAACATTACATACCTCTGAAGGGTATGTATCTGGAGCAATAACAATATCTGCACGTTCTATAACCGATCTGAATAAATCAGCGCTTTCTAGATTTAAAGCCATTTCTATTGCGGCGCTAGCATCTACGACTATAATCATCTTTCTCGATCCTCTCGAATTAAGGCGACCGGATCAGGGAATTTTTTACCTTCAATATTGAGCTCCAACATCTTAGCTAGAATTTTTTTTCTTCTTTCTTTATTATTAATTTTGTTACTTATACCTTCCTTCAATAATACAATTGTCTCCTGAGCCAAACTACGATGCTCTTTTTCTGCTAAATAGTTAAGTTGTATATAAATATCTTCAGGTAAGTCTCTGACTTGTAAAGTAGGCATAAATTCCTCCGTGCATGCATTATACCATCATATTGCATGTAAATCAAGAGCAAAAGATGGCTAGCATAACGTACTGGATACGTTGCCGGTTTGACTATTCCGATCGATAGCCTTATCATCTTACCAAGGATCCATCGATGAACACCGTAACCGTATCCAGTAAATTCCAAATAGTAATACCCAAGGAAATTCGAGAAACGATAGGCCTGCAGCCCGGCACCCTCTTAGAAATACTATCGTATGGCACCAGAATAGAGCTGGTGCCCATCGGGCCAATGACCAGGCTCAAGGGCATATTCACGGGCCTTGACACGGCGCTGGTCAGAGACAACCACCGCGTATGAATATAGTCGATTCATCCTGTTGGCTGGAATACTTCGCCGGGAGCGAAACGGGCGAGGCGGTAGCGCCTATAATCGAAGACCTTGATGCCCTGATCGTGCCTAGCATTACGCTGTACGAAGTCTTTAAGAAACTCCTACAGGAACTTGATGAAGACAGGGCCCTCTTCGTGCTTGCCCATATGAAGCAAGGCAGGGTAATAGACCTCGACGCCCCTTTAGCCCTCTATGCCGCGCAGCTTGGCATTGAGCACAAGCTGCCATTGGCCGACAGCGTAATCTTCGCGACCGCGCTGAAACATGGAGCCACGCTGTATACTCAGGACGAGCATTTCAAGGGACTCAAACAGGTTCGATACTTGGAGAAGGCTTAAGCCCTGGCCCTACTCGTCTATAAGCAGGGCTTTCTGCCGCGTATCGATATTATTTAAGAGGCTCATGAGCTTGTCTTTTTCCATAAGGTCTATAAGCCTGGCTTCCACGAATTTTTTGCTCTCATCGGAAAATACGCCCGCCGTTACGCAGTAGCCCTTGCCTGCCTTCAAGTCCTTTATGCGCGCGTGGAAATCGCGCAGCGTAAGCTCGCCGGTGGTGCCCGTGGAACGTATCATGCGGAACAGCACCACGTCGGACCAGCGCGTAGTCTCCACCTCGGCGAGGATATCGGCCCAATCGTTCTTCTGCACGGATATGTCGGTAATCTTTACCTTGGCCTTAGGAAAGAACGAGAGCGTGATCTTGCGGCAGAGGGTTATAAAATCGCTCGTGGCGGCTAACAGGTAGATCTGCAGGTTGCGATTGGAATTGAGCTCTTTATAGCGGGACAGCTGCGAAGGCACGTCCTTGTAGTTGGGATATATCTGATTAATCTCGGTTAAGAGGTTTACCGCCTTAGCTATCTCCTGCTCCTTAAGGTAGGCGGCCGCCAGTCGATACTTGATCTCCACCAGGACTTCTATCTTTATCTCGGGATGGCGCAAGCCTATCTCAAAATCCATAACGGCCTTTTGGAATTGCCGTTGGTTAAGGTGTATGGTACCCGCGAAGAGCGCCGCGCTGGGTCCCAAGGCAGGATCGGTGCGGAGATGGCTGAAAATCCGTATGGCCTGATCGGGCTGCCCTAGCTCAAACTGGCTCTCGCCCATGGCAAAGAGGCTTTCTTTGTCCTCGGGCTGCAGGTCCACCGCCCGCTTGAGCACGCCCAAGGCTTCTTTATAGTTCTTAGTCTTAAAGAGCGCGTGCCCGAGGTAACGCAGGGTAAAGGCATGTTCCATATTGAGGCGGTTAGCCTGCCTGAGATAGATGATGGCCTTCTCGTACTGCCTGCGCTGGAACTCTAAGTAGCCCAGGTTGTAGCAGGTCTCAAAATCGTCCTGCTTTACCGCGTGCGCCACGACCAAGCCCTTGTACGCCTCTTCGAAGCGGTTCAGCTTGAGCGCCGACAGGCCATAGCGCCTGTTTATGGCGAACTCGTCGATATCGGGATTGCCCGCGGCAACCTCCATGAGCGTCTCATATATTTTAAAGGCTTTCTCCCAGGCCTGTTCGCTAAAGTACACCTCGCCCAAAGCCTGCAAAGCCTCAATGTCTTTAGGGTTCTGAGCCAAGCGCCTATTGGCGTCTTTAAGCACCTGAGCGTGGTCTTTAGCCTTGAACTTCTTGACCTTCTTAGTACCGCCCTTGCCTCTGGACAGCACGATACCGCCCATAAGCACCACAAGTGAGAGGAATATCACGACGATAGCTACGATCATGAGGTCGCCCATGGGCATAATTATGGGCGTAGCCCCCCGCCGTTGTCAAGGAAAGCAAAAAAAAGCCCGCCGTCCGCGCGAGGCGGAAAGCGGGCTTTCGTGCTACCCGGGCCGGCCTTTAAAAGGCGCGGCCTAGGCCGTTGGATTACCAGCGGTTGCCGAAATCGCGGCGGGGGGGGCGCTCGTTGGCTTCGTTAACGCGAAGGCTGCGGCCATCGAGCTCGCGGCCGTTGAGGCCGGAGATCGCTGCCATAGCGGCGTCGTCAGCGGACATTTCAACGAAACCAAAGCCCTTGGAGCGGCCGGAGTCGCGGTCAATTACGATGTTCACGGAGGCGACATCGCCGTACTGGCCGAAAGCGGCGCGGAGGCCATCTTCTGAGGTGCCGTAGCTGAGGTTGCCGACGTAGAGTTTCTTAGCCATAAAAAGGTCCTTTTCCCGGATCATTGCCGGGGAGTGAGATAGTCGTGGAACGGATTCGGAAAAGGAGGCCAGAGAAATTGCTACGCGGAGATGCGAG
>JBGSKZ010000347.1:0-3530 GCA_041741035.1 Treponematales bacterium | reverse complement strand
GCAGTCTTCCTTGATCAGATGCTTCCACGCGTACCAAGCGGCGAGGGCGGCCAGCGCGGAGGCCATGAGGCCGGGCGAGCGCGGTCCGAGCCATGAGAGGAGGAGGCCTCCACAGAGCGGCGCGAGTATGCGATTGAGGCTGTCCACGCCCGCCGCTAAGCCCAGCGTGCCGCCGGAGCTTTCCCTGGGCACGCTCTTGGTAAGCAGGGCGCGAAGCATGGTAGAGGCTACGCCCGAGCCTAGGCTCAAGGGGAGCAAGGCTAGCATAAGGGCGGGCACTGATGGGGCTAGCGAGTAAAGAGCGAGGGAAAGCGCGGCCATAGAGAGAGCGGCAGTAGCGAGCTTCCTCTCGTCGATTTTTTTGGCCAGGTATCCTACGCCCCCTCCCTGCACTAAGGCCACGAGCACGCCTACGTAGGCAAGGAGCCAGCCGCGCTCGCTCGGGCCGATGCCGAGCGCCTCGGCCGCGAAGAGGGCGAACATGCTTTCGAACAGGGTAAAGGCGAACGAATAAACGATGGAAAGCCGGAGGATAGTGCCCGTGCCCCGCTGCCTGAGCGTCTTGAGCAACAGCGCGCCTGAAAACGCCCTGCGCGGGTCCTTCTTGAGGGCTTCGCGGCGTTCGGAGGATAGGCTCTCCGGGAGTATAAACCCGATGAGCGCGAGGTTCATGGCGGCTATACCTGCGGCGACGAAGGCCGGGGCGGCCAGGCCGAAGCGGGAGAGCAGGCCCCCGAATAGCGGCCCGATGATGAAGCCCAGGCCGAAGGCCATGCCGATGAGCCCGAAACCCTTAGCCCGGTTCTTATCGTCGGTGATATCGACGATATAGGATTGCGCCACGGTTATGTTGCCGCCGGTAAGTCCGTCGAGTATCCTGCTCGCGAATATGAGGGGCAGCGACCGGGCGAAACCTAGGAGGAGCAGGGAAAGGAAGGTGCCTCCGATGGAAAAGAGGAATAGAGGTTTTCTGCCGTAGCGGTCGGACAGCCTGCCAACGATTGGGGCGGCGAAGAACTGCCCGAGCGCATAGCTGGCCATAAGCAGGCCCGCCAGGGCGGGCGTTCCGCCAAAGCCTCGTATGTAATCGGGGATAAGGGGTATTATGAATCCGAATCCCACCATATCCATGAATACGACGGAAAAGAGGAGGGGCAGCGAAGCCTTTCGCGATTGCATTGGTGTGCTCCTTGATACTAGCTACCAATATAAAAAAATAATCATGAGCGGTAAAGTTAGAAATAGGCAGCATGTAAAATCAGCCATCGCTGGGCCCGCTTGCGCCGGGCATGCCCGGAGCGTACACTGGAATGCCATGCAATCTTAATCCCGAAGAACGGAGCGAGCGACAGTATGATTACGAGAAACCTAGAACGCGCGAAAGACGCGTATAAGCGGAAAGACGCCGCAGAAAGCGCTTTAGCCCACCGCCAGGTCGCCCCCGAGCAGCATAAGAACGAGCAGGGCCAATACCTTAAGTCGCTGGTTTATGGGGGGCTCGACGGCATAATCACCACCTTCGCCGTGGTGGCCGGCGTAGCGGGCGCGTCGCTATCCGCGGGCGTCGTGCTCATCCTGGGCTTCGCTAACCTTATCGGCGACGGACTGTCCATGGCCATAGGCGATTTCCTCTCCTCGAAAGCCGAGCGCGATTACAATCGCGCCGAACGCGAGCGCGAGGCCTGGGAAGTGCGGAACTATCCTGAGGGCGAGAAGAAAGAGCTCGTGGAGATTTATACCGATCGGGGCATGAGCGAGGCGGACGCTCGGACGGTTACCGACATTATCGCGAAGAATGAAGAAGCTTGGGTAAATATCATGATGATAGAGGAGCTGGGCATCGTTGAGGACAACGCCTCGCCGCTGAAAAACGCCCTCGTCACCTTCGCGTCCTTTACCCTGTTCGGCTTTATACCCCTCGTGGCCTTCGTGGCGTCCCGGGTATTCTCCCTTCCTGCGTCCTTGAATTTTCCCTTGGCGGCGGGGCTTACCGGCGCGACGCTGTTTACGCTGGGCGCGTTAAAGACGCGCTTCACGGGCCAGAATTGGTTCGTCGCTGGCATGGAAATGCTCGGGGTGGGAGGGCTCGCCTCGGGAGCGGCGTACGCGATAGGCTTGGCGCTCGGAAGCTTAGCTTAAGCCCCGGCAGGGAGGCCCCCTCGTTAGGCGCCCGTATCCTTAGCCAAAGTGAAGGCGATCCGGGTGCGATAGCCTTCGCCCGCGGCTTGGTCCACGGAACCGCCCAGCTGCTGAGCCAAGGCATCGACGAGGACGAGGCCTAATCCGCCCCCAAGGGTATGGCCGGTCTCTCGGTCGTCCGCGGGCGCCTTGCCCCTGCCGTCGTCCTTGATCTCGACCACGCACTCTCCGGAGCGTTCGCGCAACGAGAGCTCGATGGAACCGCGATCGCGGCCGCTAAAGGCGTGTTTCATGCTATTGGATACCAGCTCGCCTACGATGAGCCCGAGCGGTATAGCTTGCTCGATGGGCAGATGCGCATGGTCCATATGCACGGCGAAAGACATGGCCAAGCCAGGCCTGGAAAAAGAATTGATAATCTCGGCGGCCAAGGTTTTAAGATAGGACTCCGCGTCGACTTTAGCCAGGTCGCCTTGCTCGTAGAGCCGTTCGTGCACGAGCGCCATGCTATACACTCGATTCCGGATTTGAATTAACTGCTTCGCGGCTTTCTCTCCGGGCTTCTTATCCATTTCCATGGATATAAGGCTCATTATCACCTGCAGATTGTTCTTTACGCGGTGGTGCAGCTCCTTTAGGAGGACGGTCTTTTCTTCCACGGATGCCGCCAATGCGCGTTCCTTTACGAGCCGTTCGCCCATCTCCATCTGCAAAGCGACATTGAGCTCCTCTAAGGTTCGCGTCCTTGCCTTGACTTCATTTGCCAAGCGTCTGTTGAAGACGAAAAGGCCCAGGGAGGCGGCTCCTATCAAGAGCGCCGCGCCGCCGAGCCCCAGCGATAGTTGCCGTAAGTAACGGGCCTCATCCTCATGGTCGTCGGGGGCGTATATGAAGCCTTCCAGGCTATAATCCGGGGGCAGGACGCCAAGCCGGGAATAGGTGTCGGCTATATGGCGCCAGCGGCCGGGATTCATAGATCCCAGCGGTATGAAGCGATGGGCGATGAGCTCATCCATCGCCAAAGCCTCGGCCATAAGCTGTTCAAAGCTCTTTTTCTGCGAGTACTGCGCCAGGATGAGCCGGCAGGCTTCTTCTATATTGTCCATGGCGTATTCCCAGCCGCGAAGGCTGGCCCGCAGGAAGGCGGCGGCCCGTTCCGGATGATCGCGCACTTCCTCTCCGGAGGCTATGAGGCAATCGCCGTAGAAGTCTATGCCGTAAACTAAGGGGCGTATCATAGAGAACGGAATGCCGCGTTCCTTAAGTATCAGCGCCTCGTTGGTGGAATAGGCCGTAATCGCGTCAACCCTTCCTTCGATGAGATCGTCCAGGTTCCAGCTGTGTTCCACTATCCGTACCGATTCCAGCGGCACGGACTCGTTGAGCAGCAT
>JBGSKZ010000346.1:0-6215 GCA_041741035.1 Treponematales bacterium | reverse complement strand
GGCAGCTCGAGGACCGCCTCGTCCATGGCCTGGCTCAGCGCGCTCGCGAAGGCCGCGGGCACGGCGATGAAGGCCAGTTCGCCCAGGCCTCCCGGGCTTGCGTCCGCACCGGCTTCGCAGAAGCGCAGCTCGATGGGCGGTATATCCTGTATGCGCAGCGGCGCGTACGCGAAGAGCGGCGAGCCGCCGAAGTCCTCCTGGGCCGGGTAAAAGCGCTCGCTCATGCAGTTGGACAAGGCGCGGGCTATGTCCCGCTTTAAGCTGAGCTCCGCACGCCTGCGCGACAGTATGCGGCCGGCGTTCACGCTCATCCACACCCCGCGCACGAGTGGAGAGCCGTCGAGCGGGTCGATGGCCAATTCCACCGCCGCGCCGCCGAAGGACGCCCCGTCCAAAGGGGATGCGGGATGCTTCGCGCTGCGCGTGCTCTTGCGCACGCTGATGGGCAAGGCCTCCCGGAAGCGCTTGGAGCGTATGCCCTCGCAGGCGTCGGCTATGAGCCTCGTTACCACGCTTATGCCGCTCGAAAAGGCCGCAGCCCCGCTGTCGGGCACCGTGTCGGTGGATACCGGCACTATGCGCACCAATGAGGGCTCTATGTCCAGGGTAGTAGCCGCTTCCCGCCTCCAGAGCTCGAGGGCGCCTTCATCCATGGGCAGCACGCTGCTGCGTATGGTAAGCGCGGAATCCTTGCCCAGCGACACTTCCACGCTGGTCGGGCCAGTGGCGTTGAGCAGGCGCGCCCCGTCGTTGCTCTGGTAGGCCCAGGCTAAGCCTATGCCGAAGCCGGGCACGGCCTCCGGATCGGGCCTGCGCTTCCGTATGAGTTCGTAGGCCGAATGTTTGCGCTTATAGTCGCTTATGCCGAGCAGAAGCTCATTGAGTTCCGTAAACCTCGCGCCTTGCTTGGCGGGAGGCCCCGCGCTACCGTCTCCCTTGGCGGCCGCGTTCGCCGCCCGCCATGCCACGGGATCCTGTCCCGCCTCCGCGGCGCAGAGATCGGCAATGCGCTCCATCGCGAATTGCGCCGACGAGCCGCCAAGGCCCGCGTAACTGCCCATGGGCGATAGGTTCGTGCGCACCGCCCAGGCTTTGCAGCGCAGCGAGGGGCAGCCGTAAGCCCCCGGTAGAGCGTCGAGGATCTTGCGCAGTATGGGGCCGGCCAGCGGCCCGTAGGCGCCGATATTGAGGCTGATGCTGGCTTCGATAGCCTGGAGGCGTCCTTCCTCGTCGAGGGCCGCCCGGTATGAGCCGAAGAACGGCGCGCGCTTGGTGGTGTAGAGGAAATCCTCGTTCCTGCTTAGGCTGAGGAGGCTGGGCCGCCCCAGGATGCGCGAGCACAGGCTGGCATGGCAGGCCAGCAGCGAGGGGTACCAGAGCTTGCCGTCGAGGTGTGGGCCGAGGTAGCCGGGCTTGACCACGAGTTCCTCGGGCTTCACCCCCAGGGCCTTGGCTACGCTATCGCGCACATGAAAGGGCCACTGGGTGGAGGTGACGATAACGAGCTTGTCATAGTCGTAATAGCTGGCGGCGCCCTGGGGCTCCGGATAGTAGTGATCGAGCGGACCGAGCCTGAATTCAGCCTTCACGATTTTGTGGGCCTGGGCCATGGCCGCACCCGCGTCGCCGCGCTCAAGGCTTTCCCTCGCCGCTATATGGGATGAGTCGAAGCGCTCGTAGCCGTACGAGGGTTCTTCGGGCGTTATTTCCACGCGGGTAAGCCTTATAGCCTCGAGCACGCGCCTGCGGTCGGGGCCCGCGATGAGGCCCACGGCCTCGCCCTTATACGACACCCTGCCAGCGGCGAGTATGGGTATCGTATCGCCTTCGAGCCGCAGGAAACGGTCTCCCGGTATATCCTCGGCCGTGATGAAGCGGTAGTCGCGCGGGAGATGGGGCGAGCTAATCGATTTTATGGCGCCGCAGGCCGCCGGCGACCGTACCGTGCCCACATAGACGAGATCGGGCCTGTTAAAGTCGGCGAGCCGGGGCGGCCCCTGGCCCTGGTCGGGCTGCTCACGCTTCATCGCGGCTTTACGAGAGCGG
Organism: Treponematales bacterium; assembly: GCA_041741035.1. GTDB lineage: Bacteria > Spirochaetota > Spirochaetia > Treponematales > UBA12059 > UBA5200. The sequence continues at coordinate 4,169 of JBGSKZ010000346.1, read as the reverse complement.
TAACGGCCTGGCACACGGCCTCGACCTGAGCCGCATCCATGCCCTGCCATATGGGCAGGCTAAGGCTGCGCTCGTACATAGCCAGCGCATTGGGAAACGATTCGGGAAGCAGCTTATAGCGTTCCGCGTAATAGGGCATGATATGGAGCGGTATGAAATGCACCGAAGCGCCAACGCCTTGTCCCGCCAGCGCCTCTATCAAGGCGTCCCTGCCTATGCCGGCCTCTTCCTCGCGCAGGCGCAGGGCGTAGAGATGCCAGGCATGCCCCTCGCCGCGGGGGGGCAGCTCCACGCCGGGCAAACCTGCGAAGGCTTCGTCGTAACGCGCGGCTATGGCCCTGCGCTGCTCCAGGAAGCCCGCGGCGCGCCTGAGCTGCACGCGCCCTATGGCCGAGAGTATGTCGGGCATATTGTACTTGTAGCCGGCTTCGGCGACTTTATATGCCCAGGAAGCCTTTTTCGAGGTGTAGCGATCCCATACTTCGCGGTCTATGCCGTGCATGCGCATCAGGGCCATGCGGGCTGTCAGCTTCTCGTTGGCGCATACGACCATGCCGCCTTCGCCGGTGGTTATGGTCTTGGTGGCGTAAAAGGAGTATACGCCTATATCGCCGAGGCAGCCCGCGAAGCCCGAGGGCAGCCTGGAAGGAAAGGCATGGGCCGCGTCCTCGATAAGGGCGCAGCCGTAACGCTTCGCGAGCGGCGCTATCGCCTCCATATCGCAGGGCAGGCCGCCTATGTGCACGACGATGATGGCGCGGCAGTTTTTCGTGACCGCCAGCGTTTTCTCAAGAGCTTCAGGATCGAGATTATAGGACCCGGGGGCGGTATCGCAGAAGCGGAGCTCGGCTCCCAGGTGCCGCGCCACCGCCGCGCTGCTCGTGAAGGTGTAGGGGCTCGTTATCACCGTATCGCCCGGGCCTATGCCCAGCGCCTCGAGGGCCAGGTGGAGCCCGCTCGTGGCGGAATTCACCGCCAAGGCGCGGGGCGCGCCCACGTAGGCCGCGAACTCCCGTTCAAAGGCAAGGGTCTCCGCCCCGGTAGTGAGCCAGCCCGAGCGCATTATCCTTAAGACGGCCTCTTCTTCTTCCGCGCCGAGCGAGGGCCTGGCGAAGGGTATAAAATCAGTATTCCGGTTCATCGCTATAGTCCTCCACGCTCGGTATGAAGCGCCGCAGCGCCGCGCGCAGGGCTTTGCGGTTGCGGTACGCTTCCGGCGCGGCTTCGTCGGGCATGCATATGGGCCTGAGGGCGGCGAGCGCCGCTTCGAGGGGAAAGGCGCCGCCTAAGCGCTCAAGCCTGTTTATCTTGGCATAGGCCGTGGCGACGAGCTCTTCCTCGTCGCTTTTGAGGCTTTCCTCCAGGCGCTCGCCGGGGCGCAAGCCTATGTATTGTATATCGATATCCTTGTAGGGCTCCAGGCCCGAGAAGCGTATCACCTGCTCGGCCAGGTCCCGTATCAGTATGGGCTCGCCCATATCCAGGAGGTAGGATTGGCCGCCCTGGCCCACGCCGCCGGTCTTGAGCACGAGCGAGCAGGCCTCCGGTATAGTCATGAAATAGCGCGTGGCGAGCGGGTCGGTAACGGTGACGGGGCCGCCCTGGGCCACTTGGCGCATGAACAGGGGCAGTATGGAGCCCCTGCTGCCAAGCACGTTGCCGAAGCGCACGGTCATGAAGTCCTGGCCCTGGCTTGCCTTCGCCTGGGCTTCCAGCACGATGCGCTCCGAGAGGAACTTTGACGCGCCGTATACGCAGAGCGGGTTGACCGCCTTATCCGTGCTTACGAGCACGAAGCGCTGTACGCCCGCCGCTATGGCCGCCTCGGCTAAGTTGAGGGTGCCGAAGACGTTATTCTCAATGGCGGCTACGGTGTTCGCCTCCATCATGGGCACGTGCTTGTAGGCGGCGGTATGGAAGATGACGTTGGCGCGCAGGCGTTTCAGGATGAAGGATACGTAGGCCCGGTCCTTGAGCTCCCCTATGACGGGCACTATGGCCGTGGATTCGCCTACGCCTCCCGCCTGCAGTATGCGGAGCTCCCGGTCGATCTGATAAATCGAATTCTCCCCATGCCCAAAGAGGTAGAGCCGCTCCACGCCCGCCGACAGGAGCTGCCGCGACAGTTCCGAGCCTATGGAGCCGCCCGCTCCCGTTACGATGACCCGTTTACCGCGCAGCCAGGCCAGGCTTTTCTTGAGCCCAACGGCCACCGGGGAGCGGCCGAGCAGGTCCTGCGGATCGATATCGCGGGTCTGCACCAGGTGGGCCATGCCTTCCACGATCTGGGCTATGTCCGGGAGTATGCGAATCTTCGCGAAACCGGCCTGCTTGAGCAGGAAATACAGCTCGCGCAGGCGCTCGCGCGAAGCGCTGGGTATGGCTATGATGGCCTCGTCGGCCGGCGTGCGGCTTAGGAGCCTTACCACGTCGCTTATGGGGCCCAACACGGGCACGCCGTGAATCTTGCTGCCTATCTTGCCTGGCTCGTCGTCGAGGAAGGCCACGACGGTGCCGAGTACGCCCTTGGCGCGTATCTCGTCCGCTATCGACCTGCCGGCGAAGCCGGCGCCTACGATATAAATGCGGGGCGCTTCAAGTTGATTCATGGCTCGCTTCGGATCCTTTCGCCGGTCGCTCCATGACCTCGAAGGCCAGGTCGACCTTGAAGGAGTCCTGGCACAGGTCCAGGCGCACCTTAGCGCGCATCTTGCGCTTGTCCACCTTGACTATCATGCCTTCGAGGCCTTTGAGCGGTCCTTCGAGTACCACGATGCGGTCGTGTTCGTCGAAGATGACCTTAGAAGTATCGGCGCTTTTCCCGTAGGATATGAAATGGGATAGCACCGCGCGGTCCCTTGCGCCTATGGGCTGGGGATTGGCCGCGTCGGGCAGTATGCGTACATAGTAGGAGGTGGTCTTCAGGCACCAGCGCTGTTCCGGGCTGAGCGTGTCGCTTTCCGAGGGTATGAATACGTAGCCGCTGAAAAGAGGCTTCTGTATGGTGCGCAATACCCCGCGCTTCCGCAGCGGCATGCTTCGCTTTGGCACGATAGGCGCGCTATCTTTGAAGCATGGGGTTGCGGACAGGCGGCGTACGTATTCGTCCTCGTGACCCGTCCAAACCTGAATCGCGAAGTAATCCATTTCAAATGTTTCCTTAAGAAAGCCGCTAAGGGCCCCATGCCCGCGAGCGTCTTCGATGTCGCCTTAATCTAGCACGATGGGCGCCGATCGTACAATATGAGCTTAATTGCAGGGCTTTGCGCTCCGATATCTTGAAGGAAAGCCCCTCGTTCGGCCATAGAGGGCGGCGAAGGCGCGAAGCGCGCGATGGATAGCGCCCGGCATTGATATAAAGGATAAGCTGCATGAAGAGGCGATTGTTAGCGAGCCTAATGGTACTCACCCTATCGTCGGCCCTGGCGGCGGCGCAAACCATCGAGCTCGTGTTCATGCATGCGGGCCTCCAGGAAGAGGACACGGATTTATATCTCTTGCAGCACCTCATAGACGGCGGCTTGACGGAGCTTTTCGACCGGGGCTTCATAGGCACCAACGAACAGCCCTATGCCGGCAGCAGGGCGGACTTTAACGCGTATAAGGTGCGCGGCGACGCGTCGGAATCCTTCGTCGACCTGATCGTGCTGGTATTGGCCAGCTATCCAGCGCCGGGCGCGGGTGCCCGCGTGCCCGATTGCAGCATTAAAGTTCTTGGCGTGCCGAATGGAGCCGCGTCGTTTTCGGGCGAGCTCAAGGCGCTAGCGCCCGCGACGCCGAGCCGGCTCGACCTCGAGAAGGCGAACGCCGCCATGGGCCGGGCGATAATCGCGGCCTGCGCCTCGGCGTTATGATATGACTTGTTTACCCTGGAGGGGAGTATGTATATAAAGAAACGCGGTCCTCTGCTTGCCCTGGCTATGGCGGCGGCTTTCATGGTCGTCTTCGCCGCCTCGTGGGACGGGAACGCCATCATGGGTTCCTACGGCGATTTTCCCGCTTCAGGATACTATGCCGCCTGCAACTCCTTCCCCCGCAACAGCTCGGTGGAAGTGACGAACCTCGAGAATGGGCGCAGCGTAACGGTGCTCGTCACGCGCGGGCTCGACAGCCCCGGCATATTCATGATGCTCTCGGTGGACGCCGCCAATGCGCTGGGCGTAGGCTCC
>JBGSKZ010000345.1:0-5095 GCA_041741035.1 Treponematales bacterium | reverse complement strand
CCTACGGCGTGCTCATGCGCGCCTGGCGCGACGGCGGGGCGCGGGCCTACCGGGCGAGGCCGCAGTGCCAGGACGCCCAGGCATGAACCCCATCGTCGAATTCATCCAGCAGGTATCGCTGTTTTCCGGCATGAGCGGCCTTGAGCTCAACGCCATAGCCGCTTTCATGGAACCCAGGCGCTACGGCGCCGGAACGCTCGTATTCGAGCAGGGCGCGCCTGGCTCCGAGATGTACCTGGTGCGCAGCGGCAGGGTGGAATCCATCATCAAGGACAAGGACGGCGGCGAGCGCGAAGTGTACGACTTCGGCCCCGGCCGCTTCTTCGGCGAAATGTCGGTCATTGAAGGGGAACCCCGCTCCGCGAGCTGCCGCGCCGCAGAGGATACGGAACTGCTCGTGCTCGAGGGCATCGATTTTTACCGGCTCGTATGGGAGCACCCCGTCATAGGCGTGCGCATGCTCTCGGCCATGGCCAGGGTGATGGCGGGCTGGCTCGACGAAGCCTCGGGCTTCCTGAACGACCTCGTTCGCTGGGGCGAGACCGCCCGCCGCCGCTCCGTAACCGACGACCTGTCGGGCCTCTTCAACCGCCGCTTCCTGGAGGAGGCCCTGGCCTCGCGCTTCTCCCGCTCCGGCGGCTCGCCTCCCCACTGCTCGCTGCTCATGCTCGACGTGGACCGCTTCCACGCCATTAACGAAAAACACGGCCGGGACGCGGGCGACGCGGTCATCTCCACGGCTGGGGCGGCCTTCGGAAGGCTCGTGCGCGAGGGAGACGTGGCCGCGCGGCTATCGGGCGACGAATTCGCCTTCTTCATGCCCGAAGCCAGCCCCGCCGAGGCCTTAGCCGCCGCCGAGCGCATACGCGCCGAGGCCCAGACCCTCTTTTTGGAATTCCGCGCGGGCAAGGACAGCGTGCCCGACCGGGTGTACTTGAGCGTGTCCATAGGCGTTGCTTCCTGCCCCGCCGACGCGTCGAGCGCCGAGGAGCTCTACGAGCGCTCGGACAAGGCCCTGTTCTGCGCCAAGGAAGCGGGGCGAAACCGCGTGGAGCGCTGGGCAAAGCATCGTTAGGACTGCGGCTTGGTGCGTCCCTCGCCGAAGTATTTCTCGCTCCTATAACGCAGCCATACGCGCAGCGCCTGGGGTACCTTTTCCCGCTGTTCCTTGTCGAGCGTATCGTAGAGCGCGAGAGCACGCTCGCGCTCGGTGCGGCAGGCTAGGTTGTTGTGGGCGTCCCAATAGCCGCGGGCCAGCCGTATGCGGCGGCATACTTCCTTGATGAGCTTTTCTCCCGTGAGGGGCGTCGCGTCTTTGGCTCGTTTCGCCGGCATGCGCGCAGTATAAAGAAAAACGCTTGGCGGCGCTACGAGCCCTTGCGCCGCCCCCCTGGCTACCCTATCCTTAGGGGATGTCGCTTGGCATCCTGTCGGATTTCCTGGATCTGCTCTTAAACCTGAGCTTTCTCATCGCGCTCACCATATTGTCCGGCTTCCTGGAGCAGCGCCTGCCGCGCGCCAAGAGGGCCGGAGCGATCGCGCAGGGCCTCCTATTCGGCGCTGCCGCCTTCCTAGGCATGCTCCGTCCCCTTAATTTCGGCCCCGGCATCATCTTCGACGGCAGATCGGTCATGGTAAGCCTCTGCGCGCTCTTCAGCGGCCCCTGGGCGGCCGCCGTGTCGGTGGTTTTTCCCATAAGCTACCGCGCGGCCCTGGGCGGCTCGGGCGCCGTTATGGGCGTGTCCGTCATTGTCGCCTCGGCGGCCATTGGGCTCGCCGCGCGCCGCCTGTTCAAGCCCGAGCGCCGGCCTCCTTCCTCCGCGCAGCTCTTCGCCTTCGGCCTGGCCGTGCATGTCGCCATGCTCGCGCTCATGCTCACCCTCCCCAAAGGCGCCGGGCTGCTCGCCCTCCGCCGCGTGGGCATATTCGTCATAACGATCTATCCCCTGGCTACCGTGCTGGCCGGAAAGATACTCTCCGACCAGGTAAAGGCAAGCCTGAGCGTGGAAGCCCTGCGCGAGCGCGAGGAGCGCTTTACCCTGAGCATGGAGGCTACGAGGGACGGCCTGTGGGACCTGGACGTACCGAGCGGCGCCACCTACTACAATCCCGCTTACTATAGGATTCTGGGTTACGAGCCCGGCGAGTTCCCGGCTACCGGCCAGGCTTGGCGCGAGCGCGTGCATCCCGACGACCTCGAGCGGGCGTTGCGCTGCAACGAGGACCGCATAGAGGGCCGTACCGACCAAATAGATATAGAATACCGCATGCGCGCCAAGGACGGTTCCTGGAGATGGATATACTCGCGCGGCAAATGCGTAAGCCGGGACCCGAGCGGCCGCGGCACCAGGCTCATAGGCACCCACGTGGACATAACCGAGCGCAAGGACGCCGAGGAGCGCATGCGGCGCAGCCTGGCGGAAAAAGAGATACTCCTGCGCGAGGTGCATCACCGCGTCAAGAATAACCTGAACATCGTATCGAGCCTGCTCAGCCTGCAGGCCGGCGCCATAAAGACCCCCGAGGACGCCATAGCGGCCTTCCGCAACAGCTGCGACCGCATATTGGCCATGGCCCTCGTGCACGAGGAGCTCTATAAGTCGCGCGACTACGCCAACGTGGATATGGCCGGCTACCTGGAACAGCTCACGAGGCAGCTGCTCATGGCCTACGGCTCCAGGGACGAATTGCGGCTCGAATTCGACGCGGGCGGTGTGCGCCTCACGGTAAGCGCATCCATACCCTGCGGCCTTATCATGAGCGAGCTCATCACGAACGCCTTCAAGTACGCCTTCCCCGGCAAGCGCCCGGGCAGCATACGCGTGAGCCTCCGCCGGCTCGAGGACGGGCAGGTGGAACTGCGCGTAGCCGACGACGGCGTAGGCCTCCCCCCGCAGTTCGCGGGGGACGAAAGCCCGGCCGATACCTATAGCGCCGGCGGCTCGTCGCTCGGCCTCACCCTCGTCCGCATGCTCGCGGCCCAGCTAAACGGCAGCCTGAGCATAGAATCGGCTCAGGGCACGCTCTTCCGCATACGCTTCCCCGACGCCGCCGAAGCTTCCGCGATGACCGCGGCCGATGAAGCTCCGGCCGCCCGAGAGCCAGGAGACACGGCGCCGCGGCCGATAGCGTAGCCCCGCTTAGCGCTTGCCCGCCTGCCTCGGCGCCAGTACCTTATACGCCTCGGCTACGGCCGGCCTATCCCTTGTAGGAGGAAACCCATGGAAAGCCCCAAGCATACGAGCTCCCGTGATGAGTACCTGTCCCTGCTCGACGATGACAGGAAGGATATCCTTCTGCGCCTGGAAACGGCCATACGGGAAGCCCTGCCCGAAGGCTTCGCCGAAGACTTCAATTACGGCATGATTACCTTCGTCGTGCCTAAAAGCGTATACCCCGCCGGTTATCACTGCGACCCCGCGCTGCCCGTGCCCTTCATAGGCTTGGCCAGCCAGAAGAATTTTATCGCCTTCTACCATATGGGGCTCTATGCGGACCCCGAGCTCATGACCTGGTTCAAGGGCGAGCTGGAAAAGCTGGGCGTCAAGCTCGATATGGGCAAGAGCTGCGTGCGCTTCAACCCAAAGAAGGCCATACCCTACGATACGATCGCTGAGCTCTGCGGAAAGATAAGCGTACGGGACTGGCTGGCCGGCTACGAGGCGTCGCGCAAGAAGCCTTGATCGCGCGCGCGGCCGGCCGCTCATATGAACCGCCTCCGGGCGCGGGGCTTAGGCCGAGTGCTTAGCCTCCGAGGCCGCCTTTGGCACCCCCGCTTCCATGAGCCGTTTATTGCCCAGGGCAAGGGGTACCAGGAGCAAGAGGAAGGCTCCCGTAACGATGAGCAAGAGCTCTATACGCACGACTTCCGCTAGCGGGCCGAAGAGCAACATGCCCAAGGGCATGAGCGCGGTGGATAGCATGCCCATGACGCTGAATACGCGACCCAAATAGGCTTCTTCCACGTGCTCCTGTATCATTACCGCGGAGGGCGTGTTGAAGAAGGGCATGGCCGTGCCGAATATGGCCATGGCCGCCAGGTAGGGTATGAAGTCGGTCAAGAGCCCCACGGCCAAAGCGCATACGCCCATGATAAGGTTGGATAAAAGCATGGTCTTCATGCGGTTCTTAAAGCCGCCCCAGTAGGCTATGAGCGCGCCGCCGGCCATCATGCCGCCGGAGAAGGTAATCTCTATGGCTGTCAGGCGCCATACGTCGGGCCCGAAGCTCCTCGTTACCTGTAGCGGGGTAAGGAAGGCCGCCGGCGTTACGAGAAAGAGCAGGAAGCCCAGGTAGGCGAAGAAGGAAATGAGATAGCGGTGCTCGCGTATGTAGCGGAAGCCCGCCTTCATGTCCTGGAAATAGCTAAGCTCCTGCTTGGCGAGGGCCTTGGCGTGCGTAGGCACCCGCAGGAAGGCCAGCAGGCTCGTTATGGCAAGCGCCGCGGTTACTACGTCTATGAAGAATATGGACTGTATGGGCGCGAGCGTAAGCAGGGCGCCCGCCGCCATGGGCGATACCAAGAATATCGCCGACTGTATGCTGCCGTTTATGCCGTTCGCGCGTAGCAGCTTGTCCTCGGGCACGATCTGGGGGAGTATGGCTCCCACGGCCGGCCCCTGCAGAGCCGAGCCCATGGCCCGCAGCGCCTGCGCCGCGAGCAGGAGCCATATGGCCTGATACCCGGCCGCGAAGAGCAGGGCCAGCGCAAGGGTGACCAGGGCAATGAAGGCGTCCGACAGCACTATGATGCGCTTGCGGTCGAAGCGGTCGGCCCACACCCCGGCGAAGGGCGATAGCAGGAAATGAGGCACGAAGCCGCACAGTATGGATAGGGTCATCATGACGCCCGATTGGGTCGTGAGGGTTATATGCCACATGATGGCGTACTGCACCAGGGACGAGCCGAATATCGATATGGTCTGTCCGCCTATGAATATGGCGAAGCTTCGCTTCCAGCCGCTCTCTTGAACCGCGTTGTCCGCCATCTTGCCTTTCCTCTTCCGCGCGCGAGGCGCAAGGAGAGAAAGTACTCAATGCCGGAGCGCCGCGTCAACGGCCCGACGGGTTTGGCGCAGCTGGCGGGTTTGGCCGC
>JBGSKZ010000344.1:0-2232 GCA_041741035.1 Treponematales bacterium | reverse complement strand
CGAGAGCCTCGTCGAGTACCTGACGGGCTCGCGGCCGAAATTCGCGGGGCCGGCGGGGGAGCGCGGCATCGTATCGCTGCGCGACGAGGCGCCGGGCTCCGTCGCGCTGCACTCCTATTTGATACGCGCGGAGATTTTCTTGGACGGGGAATTCGCCGGCTATACGACCGGCGCCATAGACCAGCCTTTCATGATAGAGAAGGTAGCGCCCGGCCCGCATACCCTGCGCGTGCATTTAGGCCGCGGCTTCGGCGTGGTCAAGCTTCCGCAGGTGGAGTTTTCCGACTGGGAGCTGGCTTTCGAGCTAAAGCCGGGAGAGCGCAAGGTGTTGCGCGACCAGACGAGGAGCCTGAATTCCGTGCTCTACGACTTGCGCGAGCTCTTGGACGAGGATTTCTACTATACGCCTGAGACGGCGGGAAAGGCCGCCAAGGCTTATGAGCTATCGTTTACGGACCGCGCCGGAGCGGCGGTACCCGTTCGCCTCCTGCTCAAGCCTTCGTACAAGGACGGGCTGCTTACGCTTGCCCCGGAATTGAACGTAGGCGGGCTTTCCGCCAGCTATACGCTGGCCGGGCTGGCGGGCGAGGAAATCAGCCTGGACGTTAATCTCGGCCTGGTGAATTTCACGGCGTCGATAGACCAGCGCTATGACAGGCCGAACCTTGAGTTCGGCCTGGAGCGCCTGGATATCTGGCAGGGCATGTACGACGAGTAGGGACTGCTTGCGCCCGCGCAGGCGCCGGCCTGATCGGCCGGGCGCGGGGCGAGCCGGAACTTAGCCGCGGCTCGCCCTTTTTCCGATCAGCCCCCTATGATAGCCGCTATGGCCGCTAGGTTCTTCTCGTTTTCGACCTTGCCGCCCTCGGGAGTGTACGCGTAGTCGATGAGCTCCTTGTACAGGAGGCTCACGCGGTGGCGCACGAGCTTCATGGTGGAGTTCACGGTGCCGTCCTTATCCGAGAACTGGCCGGGCACTATCATGAACGTGGACGGTATCCAGGCGGACTGTACCTTCTTGGCCTTATGGTCGGTCTTGAAGCGGTAGAATTCCTCTTTGAGCAGGGCGAGCACTTCCTCGGGCGTTACCGCGCCGCGCGCTGCGGATATGCGCTTCACCTTATCCTCGTCCAGGGTAACCAGGGCTATGGTGTATTTTTTCTGCTCGTTCCAGGCCATGATGGCGTTGAAGGCCTCGGTGGAGAAGCCTATGGCCTCCTCGATTTCCTCGGGGCTGTATTTCTCGCCGTCCTCCGCTATGAGGAGCGCCTTCTCGCGGCCTACGACCACGAGGAAGCCGTCCTCGTCGAAATAGGCGAGGTCGCCCGTCCATAGCCAGCCCTCGCGCAGAGCCTTGGCGCTGGCTTCGGGGTTTTTGTAGTAGCCCTTCATCACGTTATCGCCGCGTATGACTATCTCGCCCGTCTCGCCCACGGGGCAGATCGAGCCGTCCTGCCGGCGTATGGTGCATTCCACGGAAGCGGCCACCCTGCCGGAGGTGCCGAATTTATAGGACAGGGGGGAATTGGAGCTGATGATAGGAGCCGCTTCCGTAAGGCCGTAGCCCTGGTATATGTGCACGCCGAGGGAAGCGAAGAATTCCTGCTGCTTAATGTCGAGCAGGGCGCCGCCGCCTACGCAGAACTCTATGTTGGGGCCGAATACCATAGTCTTAAGCTTTTTAAAGATAAGGCCCTTGGCGATGCCATGGACGAGGCCGCCTTTGAGGCGCGCCCCTATGCCGCCCTTGCGGTAGCCGTTGCCGTTTATGGCTATGCCCGCCTCTATGCCCGCCTTGAACAGCTTATCTATGAAGCCGCCCTTCTCCTCTATGCCGCTTATCATCTTCTTCATGAAATTGCCCGATAGGGCGGGTACGGTCATGAGGAATTTGGGCGACACCTCGCGCAGGTTTATGGGTATGTTGCGCAGTATGCCCATGGAGCCGCCGCGCGCGTCCACGAAGTAGAGGGCCAGGCCGCATACGAGGCCGGCGTATATGCCCACGGTGTGGGCGAAGGAATGGTCCAGGGGCAGTATGACGAGGGTGGAGTAGCGGTATATGTCGCCGAAGAGCTCCACGCCGTCCTTGCAGTTGGTGTAGTAGTTCTTGTGGGTGAGCATGATGCCCTTGGGGTCGCCCGTGGTGCCGCTGGTGTAGCAGATGTTCACCACGTCGTCTTCCGCAATGGCCGCTGTTCGCGCGTCCAGGGCGGCGCCCTGCGCGGGGAG